>JANYBC010000254.1 GCA_025360965.1 Anaeromyxobacter sp.
GGCGGTCTGCACCGACTGCCACGGCGTCCACGACATCCAGAAGCCGGAGGATCCCAAGTCGGCGGTGATGTCGGCCAACCTGCAGAAGACCTGCGCCCGCTGCCACACCGGGGCCAGCGCCACCTTCCCGAGGGCCTGGCTCTCCCACTACGCGCCGACCTTCGAGAAGGCCCCGCTGGTCTGGCTGGTGCAGTTCTTCTACCGCCTGATGATCCCCTTCATGGTCGGCGGCCTCGTCCTCCAGATTGCGCTCCACCTCTGGCGCGTCGTCGTGAACCGCTAGCGCCGCGCCGGGGAGATCCATGACCAAGGCAATCCAGATCGTCCGCTTCACCTTCCAGCAGCGGGTCGAGCACTTCATCACCATGGCGGTGTTCGTGCTGCTCTGCATGACCGGCCTGCCGCAGAAGTTCTTCCAAGGCGCCTGGGCCCACACCCTGGTGGAGCTCTTCGGCGGCATCGATCGCACCCGCTGGGTGCACCGCTTCTGCGGCGTCATCCTGGCGCTCTCCACGGTGGTCCACTTCGCCAACGCCGCCGTAACCATGTGGTCGAAGAAGGTCGGCTTCACGATGGCCCCGGTGCGCCAGGACTTCGACGACGCCATCCTCCAGCTCAAGTTCTACCTGGGGATGACCAACCGGCACCCGCGGTACGACCGCTACGACTACAAGCAGAAGTTCGAGTACTGGGGGCTGGTCTTCGGCAACGTCATCATGGTGGCCACCGGGTTCGTGCTCTTCTTCCCGGTGGCCTTCGCGCAGTTCGTGCCCGGGCAGATCATCCCGGCCGCCAAGGTGGCTCACTCCAACGAGGGGCTGATGGCCTTCTTCGTCATCACCATCTGGCACATCTTCAACGCCCACCTCAATCCGGACGTCTTCCCCTTCGACCCTTCCATGTTCACGGGTAAGATCAGCCGGGAGCGGATGCTGCACGAGCATCCACTGGAGCTGGCCCGCATCGAGGGGCGTCCGGTGGAGGAGCTCGTCGGGCAGGCCGCGCCCGACCATGGCCCCGATCGTCCCCACGGCTGACCTCCTGGCGCAGGGCCTCTTCCACTCGCTGGTGGCCTCGCTCTTCATCGAGGCGCTGGCGAGGAGCTGGGCGGTCCAGGACCCGGCCCAGCAGATCGCCCTGCGGCTGGTGGCGCTGGCCTACCCGCTGCTGGTCTTCCCGGCGCTGCTGCTGCTCTTCCCCCACCGCGGCGACGAGGCCTTCCGGGACGCCGCCCTGCTCTCGGGGCGGCGCTGGAGCGACGTGGCCTTCCTCGGCCTCGACCTCCACCGGCTCTTCGTCTCGTCGCTGGCGGCGCTCGGCGTGCTGCTGCTCGCCATCGACCTGGTGGCGCTGGCGAGGACGCTGCTGCGGGGACGGCCCGTGCCCGCCGAGCCGGCCCCGGCCCAGGCCGCCGCCCTGGCCGCGGCGCTGGCGCCGCTGCTCGGACCCGATCCGGCGCCGCCGGTGGTCTACCTCGACCGCCCGCTGCCCGGCCTCTTCTGCGCCGGCGTCCGCCGGCCGGCCCTCCACGTCACCCGGGGTGCCCTGGAGCTGCTCGATCCCGGCGAGCTGCGCGCAGCGCTGGCCCATGAGCTGGCCCACCTGCGGCGGCGCGACCCGGCCCGGAGCTGGGTGATGCTCGGCCTCCGCTGCCTGATGTGCCTCAACCCGACCTTCCAGGTGCTGGCGCGGGCGCTGGCGCGGGACGCCGAGCGGCTCGCCGACGAGCGCGGCGTGGCGCTGGGCGCCGACCGGGTGGCGCTGGCCAGCGCCCTCCTCAAGCTGCACCGGGCCGCCGGGGGGCTCGACGAGCGCCGCACCCTGATCTTCGGCGGCGCGCTGAACGGGACGCTGCGGCGGGCCAGCTCGCTCGACCTGGAGCGGCGGGTCCGCGCCCTGCTCGCGCCGGCGCCGCGGCCGCTGGCGCTTCCCTGGCTGCGGCTCGGCCTGGCGGCCACCTCGATGTCGGGGCTGCTCTACTTCGTCACATGACCGCCGCGCCTCAGACCCGGGCCGCGCTGGGGCCCGAGCTGCTCCGCCTGCTGGCGGCGCTCGGCTGGGTGGTGACGGCCACCGCCGTGACCCTGGCCGGGCTGGGCGCGCTGCCCGGCTGGATCGCCGGCGAGCCGCACGGGGTGCGGACCGTGGCCACCGTGGAGGAGGCCGAGCGGCTGCTCGGCGCCGGGCTGGCGTTGCCGTCCTACCTCCCGGCCCACCTCGGCTGGCCGCCGCGGCGCATCCGCGTCGCCGGCGGCAGGGGCGGCGCGGTCGAGCTCACCTTCCAGGACCCGGCCCAGGGCCCGGGGGATCGGCTTCAGCTCCTGCAGGCCACCACCCCGGGGGCCCCGCTCCCGCCCGAGTTCGACGCGCTGGGGAGCGAGCTCACCTCCTCGCCGGCCACGGTGGCCAGCCGCCCGGCCCGTCTCTCCCGGCGCACCATCGCCGGAGAGGCCTGGCAGCAGCTCAGCTGGGAGCGAGACGGCTTCCGGATGGTGCTGCGCACGCGCGGCGACCTCGAGGAGCTCTTCCGCATGGCCCGCAGCGCCCACCGCCGGGGCTCGCCGTGACCGGCCCAGCGTGGAGGGCGCCCGTGCAGGGCGCCGGCGGGTGGGCGCTTCGCCGCCGCGTCTACTTCCTGATGGCGGTCGGGATCTTCTTCCCGCTGGTGGTCATCTCGATGGTCTGCTGGTACTGGCTGCGCGACCTCGACGGCCGGCTCCAGGGCGCCCGGGTGGCGGCCGCAGAGACGGTGGCGGCGCACTTCGACGAGGAGCTGACCAGCGACCTCGAGCTGCTGCAGCGGCTCGCCGCGGGGATCGGCGGACGGCTCGAGGGAGCCGATCCGGCGTTGCTCCAGCAGGTGGTGCGAGAGGCCTTCAGTCACTTCAGGCACCGCGAGGCGATCTTCCTGCTCGACGCCCGGCGGCGGGTGGTGGCCGAGGAGCCGCACGGCCGGGTCTCTGCGGCGCCGCTGGCCGGGACGGCGCTGGTGGACGAGGTGTTCGCCAACGGGCTGCCGCGCCTCTCCGGGCTCTCCGTGGACGGGCGCGGCCCGCTGGTACACGAGCTGGTGCCGATGCGGAACCTCTCGGGTCTGGTGGTCGGCGTGGCCGGCGGGACCTTCGATCCAGGCCGGCGCGACTTCCAGAAGATGCTGCGGCACCTCCGCCAGGGCCAGACCGGCCGGGCCGAGCTGGTCGACGCCCGCGGGATGATCATCGCCTCGACCGAGCAGCGCCGCGCCGGCCTGCGGAGCGAGTGCAGCGCCCATTTCTCGCGCCTGGTGGCGGCCCGGACCAACCTCTCGTCGCGCTGCGACGACTGCCACGCCGAGCGCGGCGAGCCCTCCAGGACCGGTGAGCTGCTCACCTTCACGCCGCTGGCCAGCGCCCCCTGGGGGCTGGTGGTCAGGCAGGACGCCGCCGAGGCCTCGCCGACCGAGGGGGCGCTCCCCTGGGCCGCGGTGGGCGCCGGACTGCTGGCGCAGATCGCGCTCTCGGCGGTCTTCGCCTGGGGGGCGGCCCGCAGCGTCACCCAGCCGCTGGCGGTGCTCACCGCCGAGGCGCAGCGGATCGCCTCCGGCCAGCTCGACTGGCCCATCCCCGAGCTGGGGCAGGACGAGGTGGGCCACCTCGGCCAGGCGCTCGACCAGATGCGCAGGTCGCTCCAGGAGCTGGTGGGGCGAGTCGAGCGCGCCAACCAGGAGCTCGAGGTCCGCGTCGAGGAGCGGACCCGCGAGCTCAACCTGGCCAACGAGGCGCTGCTGGCGCGCGAGCTGGCGCGCGGCGAGCTGCTCCGCAAGGTGATCACGGCCCAGGAGGACGAGCGCAAGCGGGTGGCGCGCGAGCTCCACGACGAGACCACCCAGGCCTTGGCGGCGCTGCTCATGCGCGTCGACCAGGCCAGCGACGCGGTGCGGGCCGGGAAGACCCCGGCGCTCGAGGAGCTGCGCACCCTGGCGACCCGGGCCCTCGACGACGTCCACCGGCTCATCCTCGACCTGCGCCCCTCGGTGCTCGACGACCTGGGCCTGGCCTCGGCGGTGCGCTGGTACGCCGAGCGCACCCTGCAGACCCGGGGCGTGGCGGTGCGCTGCGAGTTCGGCGAGCTGCCGGCGCTCACGCCCGAGCTGGAGACCGCGCTCTTCCGCATCTGCCAGGAGACGCTCAGCAACGTGGCCCGCCATGCCCAGGCCTCGCACGTGCTGGTCGAGCTGCGCTGCGAAGGGCGGCTGCTCTGCATCGACGTCGAGGACGACGGCGTGGGGTTCGACCAGGCGGCGGTGGCGCAGCGCGAGGGGCGGCCGCACTGGGGGCTGCTCGGCATCCAGGAGCGCGCCGACCTGCTGGGCGGCCGCGCCCGCTTCGACTCCACCCCCGGCGCCGGCACCCGCGTCGAGGTCCGCATCCCGCTCTCCGAGGAGCACGCATGAGCGCCATCCGCATCCTCATCGTCGACGACCACGCCATCCTGCGCGAAGGGGTGCGGGCGCTGCTCAAGGCCCACGAGGACCTCGAGGTGGTGGGCGAGGCGAGCGACGGCCAGGAGGCGCTGCTGGCGGTGGCGCGGCTCGACCCCGACGTGGTGCTGATGGACATCGCCATGCCGGGGCTGGGCGGCATCGAGACCAGCCTGGAGCTGAAGAGGCAGGGGCGCCGGGCCCGCATCCTCATCCTCTCCCAGTACGATGATCGGGAGTACGTGCGGCGCCTGCTGCAGGCCGGGGTCTCGGGGTACGTGCTCAAGCGGTCGGCCGGCTCGGAGCTGGCCGGGGCCATCCGCGCCGTGCACAAGGGCGGGATGGTGCTCGACCCGGCCGTGGCCCGCGTGGCCATGGCCGAGGGCGGCCCGGTGGCCTCGGGCGGGGCCGATCCGTACGACGGCCTGACCGACCGGGAGAAGCAGGTGCTCAAGCTGGTGGCCGACGGCAAGAGCAACAAGGAGGTGGCCGACGTGCTCGGCATCAGCGTCAAGACCGCCATGACGCACCGTGAACATGTCATGGAGAAGCTTGGCCTGCACAACCGGACCGAGCTGGTACGCTTCGCCATCAAGCGGGGGGTGGTGCGCGTCGACGAGTGAGCCTCGCGGCCGCCAGCTTCCCCCGGACCGGGCGCCGCCGCCCGCCGCGGTGACCCCCGGCGGCAGTCACCCAGGGTGGAATCTGACCTTCTCAGGTAGGCCGATGTGGCGTGACCGCTCGAGGGGTGGCGGGGTCGGCGTGCTGATCGGCGGGCTCGGCCCGGCGCGGACTTGACGCACATCAACTCCGCGTTGAGCTGGGTGGGGACGCAAAAATTTCGGGTGTGGCTCTGGGTCAAGGTGGGAGAAGGTATGAGTTCAATGGATTCCGGGTCGAGACTGGATCTGCGTCAAAACGCACCAGAGTGGGGGATTAGCCCCAGCGGCCCGGATCATGGGCGCCAGAAGGTGGGGGAGAGGGGCCCTACAGCCCCCCGGATCGACGGGGGCATTCGGGCAGAAAATCCTTTGGCATCAGCGACCTCGGTGGGGCGCGACCCTTGCAGTTGGACCCCGTCCATGAGGCTCAGGACCATCGCCAGCGCACTTGTTGCGTCTCTCATCGTCTACGCACCCGCTGGCCAGGCAGCTCAGGCCTACGTGGCGCTCTCGGTCGGCGCCGGCGACTGCACGACGGTCCCCGGCACCTGCTCGGGCATCGGCCCAGGCGCGAACGTGACCCTGACGTGCGCGGCGGGCGGGACCACCTTCTACCCGGTGGGCAGCATCTCGGTGTCCGCTGACGCCGGCGTCCTCGGCGTCCCGGTTACCGACCTCTCGGCCACGCCGGCCATCAGCACCGTGACCTGGACCGCGCCGGCCTCCGGCTCCGCGACACTCGCCTGCAACGGCACGCTCTCCAACGGCGCTCCCATCTCGCCCAGCCAGGTCATCGCCCAGGTGGCGGCTCCCGTGGCCAACACCCCCGTCATCACCGACTTCACCCGCCCGTCCGGCCCGGTCATCGCCGGCGCCTCCATCCCCCTCTCGGTCACCGCCACCGATCCGGCCAACGGTGCGCTCACTTACGCCTGGACCGCCAGCGGCGGCGCCCTCGACCTGGCCAGCGGCCCCGTTGTCGCCTGGACCGCCCCGCTCACCGAGGGGGCCGTGGACGTCACCGTGGCGGTCACCAACGCCAACGGCACCACCACCCGGGTCGAGAGCATCCAGGTGGTCCTCTCGGTCTTCCAGGGCGGCCTCTCCACCCGCCTGCGCGCCCCGCGCCGCCTGGCTGCCGCCGGCGGCGGCGACATCGCCGTGGCCGACGGTGAGGGCCGGCTCTACCTGCTGACCCGCCGCGGCGAGCTGCGCGGCGCGCCGGCCGTCGAGGCGCCGGTCACCTCGGTGGCCGCCAGCCAGGGGACGGTCTACGCCGCCACCCGGACCGGCCTGATCCTGACCATCGACGCGCTCACCGGCCGCGTGCTGCGTCGCCTCCGGCTCGGCACCGCCTCGGGCCCGGTCGCCATGGCCTGGGACAACACCAACGGGCTGCTCTGGGTGGTCGAGGCCGGGGCGCCCGGCGCCCGCGCCCTCCGCTCCAACGGCACCGTGGCCCGCGAGATCCGCCAGACCCCGGCCGGCCAGCCGCTCACCACCGCCACCGACGTGGGCGTCGACGCCGCCGGCAACGTCTGGATCGCCCAGGCCAGCAACGAGACCGGCCCCATGGTCCACGCCTTCAACGCCGCCACCGGCGCGCACCTGCGCTCCATCGTCAGCATCGGCAGCGGCCCCGGACAGGTGCTGCGGGTCGGCGGCATCGGCTTCGACCCGGCTGGTCGCCTCTTCGTCTCCGACGCCTTCAGCGGCAACGTCAAGGTGATGAGCCCCGACGGCACGCCGCTCGGCACGCTCGGCTCCTTCGGCAGCGCCCCCGGCCAGCTCCGCCAGCCGGTCGGCATCGCACCCATGGTCAACGGCGACGTGCTGGTGGCCAACTTCGAGCTGGGCCGGCTGGAGCGCTTCGGCACCGGGCTGGCGCTCCCGACCTGCACCGTCAATGGCAAGCTCGACAGCGACTGCGACGGCATGTCCGACGAGTGGGAGCTGGCGCACGGCCTCAACCCCTTCGACCCCTCCGACGCCATGCTCGACGCCGACGGTGACGGCCTGACCAACGCCGAGGAGTACGCCGCCGGAACCGACCCGCGCAAGGCCGACAGCGACGGCGACGGCGTCTCCGACCGGGATGAGCTGCTGGCCGGCACCGATCCGAACAACGCCACCGATGTCAGCGCCGTGATGCACGCCTCCGGCCCCGAGCAGGTCCGGCCCGGCGAGATCCACCTCGCCGCCACCGTGGTGGGGCCCGGCACCTGCGTCCCGACCTGGAAGCAGGTGAGCGGGCCCACCGTGGTGCTCCGCGCCGCCAGCACCCTGGCGCCGTCCTTCATCGGCCGCGCCGCCGGCACCTACACCTTCGAAGGACAGGCCCGCTGCGGGGCCCTGCTCAGCGCCGCCTCGCGGGTCTCGGTGGCGGTGCTCAACGTCGCCCCGCGCGCCGCCGCCGACCGGATGGCCGTGGTGGAGGCCGGTGATCGGCTCGAGCTCTCGGCGGCCGCCTCCAGCGACGTCAACGGCGACGCCCTGCAGTTCAGCTGGGAGGTCGACCAGGTCCAGGTCGGCGCCACGCCGTCCATCGCGCTCCGCACCGCCGAGCTCGGCCTCGGCTACCACCCGTTCCGCGCCGTGGTGCGCGATGGTGCCGGCACCGTCGACGCCGTCGAGGTCCCGGTCATGGTGGTCGACGAGCGGCTGGTCCCCCCGACCGCCATCGTCGACGCGGCGCTGCTGACTGCCGAGGCCGGCCAGGTGGTGCAGCTCGACGCCACCGCCAGCATCGGCCCGGCCATCCGCTGGGAGCAGCTCGGCGGCCCGGCCGCCGCGCTCTCCGACGCCGGCAGCGCGCTGCCGACCTTCCGGCCCCTGGTCTCGGGGCGCTACCTCTTCGCCGCCTACGCCGTGGACGGGCTGACCTGGTCCGCCCCGGCCCGCGTCGAGGTCTTCGTCTCCGAGGGCGGGAGCGCGCTGCCGCAGGCCGCGGTGGCGCCGGTCGCCGCCACGGTCCCGATCAACACCGCCATCGTGCTCGACGGCACCGGGAGCCACTCGGCCGCTGGCGGCCCCCTCGCCCATGCCTGGCGCCAGGTGGCCGGCCCGGCCGCCGCGCTGGTCGACGAGGACGGCCCGCTGCCCACCGCCGTCGCCTTCGTCCCGGGCTGGTACCAGTTCGAGCTGGTGGTGAGCGAGGCCGGCGCCTCGTCACTGCCGGTCCGGATCGGTTTCGAGGCCCTCGTCGACGGCGCCGCCATCCCGGTCGCCCGGGCGGCGGCCCCGGCCGGCGCGCTGGCCGGTGAGCTGGTCCGGCTCGACGGCCGGGCCTCCTCGGGCGCGCGACGCTTCCACTGGACGCAGGTGGCCGGCCCCTGGGTCGCCATCAAGTCGAGCCAGGCGGCGCCCACCTTCGCGCCGCCGGCCGAGGGGACCTATCGCTTCGAGCTCGAGGTGGACGACGGCACGGTGCGGAGCCGCCCGGCCTCGGTCACCGTGGTCGTGGTCGGGAAGGGGAACGAGTGATGCGCACCCGCTGGCTCGGAATCACCGCGGTCCTCTGCGTCCTCGGCTCGGCGGCGGCGGTGCTTGCCGTGGACGCGCCGCACGACGCCTCGGCCACCAACGGCAGCTGCGAGGCCTGCCACAAGACGCACAACGCGGTGGGCGGGACGCTGCTGAACCAGCCCGACAACAACACCGCCTGCACCGTCTGCCACAACGATCCGGCCACCACGCTCAACCAGGCGCGGCTCGGCCTCCCCTGGATCCCCGAGGACCAGGCGCTGCCGGGTCGGAGCGGCTCGCAGCACCGCTGGGACGCGCTGGCGGAGGCGCCGGCCTACGGCGCCACCAGCCCGACCGACAGCGGGATGCTCAAGCGGATCAAGGACGGCCGGCTCCAGTGCGCCGCCTGCCACGACCCGCACGCCGACGTGGTGGCTCGTGACCCGGCCGCGCAGCACGTCTCGATGACCCCCGCCGCCGCCACCAACCAGACCGGCGGGACCGCCGGCGCAATGACCATGACGCTGACGGCGCCGCTGGCCGGGGCCGCCAGCCGGGGGTACCGGCTCCAGGTGCTGCGCATCTCCGGCGCCACCTTCGAGCTCGGCATGAGCCACGACGCCAAGGCCCTCGACTTCGCCCCGACCTGGTGGACGCAGAAC
>JANYBC010000028.1 GCA_025360965.1 Anaeromyxobacter sp.
CCCGGGTGGGTGGCCGCGCCGCAGAGGTAGAGCCCCTTCACCGGGGTGCGGTAGTCGGCATAGCCGGGGATGGGGCGCACCGAGAAGAGCTGCGAGAGCACCTCGCGATGCAGCACCGAGTCCTTGAAGCCGGGGGCGTAGCGCTCCAGCACCTCCACGCAGCGGTCGGCGAACGGCTCCTTCTGCTCGTCCCAGGTCCCCTCGGCCAACCGGTAGGGGGCGTACTGGACGAAGATCGACATGAGGTGCTGCCCGGGTGGTGCCACCGTGGGATCGACCACCGAGGGGATGGTGGCCTCAAGGATCGGCTCCCGCGAGGGCCGGCCGGCCCGGGCGTCGTCGAAGGCCCGCTCCATGTACTCGAGCGAAGGGCAGACGTGGATGGTGCCTCGGTGGTGGGGGCCGGGGCTGCCCGGCCGGGCCGTGAAGTCGGGCAGGCGCGAGAGCGCCAGGTTGATCTTGAGCGAGGCGCTCGAGTAGTCGATGCCTCGCACCGCCTCGGCCACCTCCTCCGGCAGGTGCTTCGCCCCCACCAGGCCGAGCAGCGTCACGGTGGCGTCGGCACAGGAGACCACCCGGCGCGCCGTCAGTCCGGTGCCGTCGGACAGCACCACGCCGACCGCGCGCCCGTCGCGCGCCGAGAACTTCGCCACCTCGCGCTGGTTGAGCGCGGCGTCGGGGCCGAGCAGGAGCGAGCGGCCATCCGGGAAGGGCGTGAAGGAGGAGGGGTTGCGCGGCAGCACCTGGTAGCCGTGGCGTCCGAGGTCGAGGTCGCGCACGATCTCGGGGCGGAAGAGGCTGACCACGTAGGCGGCGGTCGAGACCCGGTAGCCGGGCCAGGTCTCCTCGGTGGTGCAGGCGCCTCCGACCCGGTCGCGCGCCTCGAGAACCAGCACCCGCTGGCCGGCGCGGGCCAGGTAGGCGGCGGTGACCAGTCCGTTGTGGCCGGCCCCGACGACGATCACGTCCCAGGAGGTTGCCATCTCACCCTCTCCCCAGCGGCCTGCCGCTCCGGCACCACTCGCTGTAGGAGCCGACGAAGTGCGAGGCCCCGTCGAGTCCGGCCAGCTCGAGCGCCAGCAGGGTGTGGCAGGCGGTGACGCCCGAGCCGCAGTGGACCACCAGCCGCGTGGGCGGCGTGGCTCCGAGCAGCGGCAGGTAGAGCTCCCGCAGGGCGGCCGGTGGCTTGAAGCGGCCGGTGGCGTCGAGGTTCTCGGTGTAGGGGAGGTTGACCGTCCCCGAGATCCGCCCCGGCACCGGGTCGAGGGTCTCGACCTCGCCGCGCCAGCGCTCGGCGCTGCGCACGTCGAGCACCTTCCAGGCCGTATCGGCCACCAGCCGCTCCACCGCGGCCAGCTCCACGGTCGGGCGCAGCCAGGCAGCGCACGGGTACGGGGGGCGCGGCGCCGATGCGGGAGTCCTGGCGGTGGTCGGCACCGCGCCGGTGGCGAGCGCCGCCTTGAGGCCGCCGTCGAGCACCGCCACCCGCTGGTGGCCGACCGCCCGCAGCATCCACCAGAGCCGGCAGGCGGCGTTGCCGCCCGAGGCGCCGTCGTAGGCCACCACCGGGGTCTCGGGGCCGATCCCCCAGGTGCCCAGCTGCGCGCACCAGATGGCCAGCGAGGGGAGCGGGTGGCGGCCGCCGCGCGCCGGGTCGAAGCCGGGCTCGGAGGCGGCGCTCAAGCGGGAGTTCAGGTCGGCGTGGAGCGCCCCCTCGAGATGCCCGGCGGCGTAGGCCTCGACGCCTGGGCGGGCGTCGAGAAGGCGGACGGAGTCGGGCGCGGCGAGCAGCGCTTCAGCTGAGACGAGCGGACCGAAGGGCATGTGACCGGTCTAGCAGAAGCGAGGTTCGGCCGCCCGTCTTGCGGCTACAGGCCCGGAGTTTCATGATGCGCCTTCGACTGGAGGTTCCATGCGCTCACCCGCCGCCCCCTGCGCCGCGCTCCTGGCGTGCCTGCTCTCAACGACCGCCTCCGCGGTTCCCGGCCCCGCCCCCGTCCCCGCCCCCGCCCCGCCCACCCTCGAAGCGCTCCTGTCGCGCCACCTGGAGGCCCTCGGTGGCGCTGACCGGCTGGCCGCCGTCCGCTCCCTCCGGCTGGTCGGCAAGCAGATCTACGGCGACGGCAGCGGCCGGGTCGAGCTGCGCTGGCAGTGGACCGCGGCGCGCCCCGGGCTGCTCCGCGAGGAGACCACGCAGCAGGGGCTCACCGCCGTGAAGGGCTGGGACGGCGCCACCGGCTGGCGCTACTCGCCGTTCGACGGGCGGCGGGAGGCGGAGAAGGTCCCGGCCGACGCCGCCAAGCTGATGGCCCGCAAGGCTGACCTCGACGGGCCGCTGATCGGCTGGGAGGCCAAGGGGCTCAAGGCCGAGTACCTCGGCCTGCAGGACGTCGACGGCACGCCGGCCCACGAGATCCGGATCACCTTCCCCGACGGCGACGTCGAGGAGCACTACCTCGACGCCGCGCAGCACCTGGTCATCCGCATCGAGCGGCGCACGCAGCAGCGCGGCGCGGTGGAGGTGGAGGTGGAGGAGCGCGGCGCCTACGCGCCGGTGGCCGGCGTGATGGTCCCCTTCTCGAGGGAGTTCGGCCCCAAGAACGGGCCGCCCTGGGCCGTGGTGGTGGTGGAGCGCGCCGACGCCAACGTCCCGCTCACCGCGGCGGCCGTCCTCATGCCCGCCAGGCCGCCGGCCGCCACGCCGGTGCCGCCGCCGGACGCCTCCACCGCCACCCTGGCCACCGCGCCCAGGCCGCCGCCCGCGCCGGCCGGCCCAACCGCCTTCGACACCGCGGCCATCTCGGGGCTGGGCGCCCGGAACATCGGCAGCGCCACCATGAGCGGCCGCATCGCCGCGGTGGCGGCGGCCGACGACGGGCACGGCGGCACCATCGTCTACGCTGGCGCCGCCTCGGGGGGCGTCTGGCGCTCGCTCGATGGCGCCACCACCTTCGTCCCGGTCTTCGACAAGCAGCCGGTCCAGTCGATCGGCGCCATCGCCATCGACCCGAGGAACCAGAAGACGGTCTGGGTCGGCACCGGCGAGGCCTGGACCCGCAACTCGGTCTCGGTCGGCGACGGCATCTACCGCTCGGACGACGGCGGAGAGACCTGGAGCAACATGGGGCTCCGCGAGTCGGAGCGGATCACCAGGATCATCGTCCACCCCAAGGACTCGAGCACCGTCTACGCCTGCGTGCCCGGCAAGCTCTGGAGCGACTCGAAGGAGCGCGGGCTCTACAAGACCAGCGACGGCGGGAAGCGCTGGAGCCTGGTGCTGGCCGGCCCCAACGGCTCGACCGGCTGCAGCGGCGTGACCCTGGACCCCTCCAACCCGGAGCGGGTGGTGGCCGGGCTCTGGGACTTCCGGCGCCAGGCCTGGACCTTCCGCTCGGGTGGCGACGGGCCCACGGCCACCTCCGGCAGCGGCCTCTTCTCCTCCGGCGACGGGGGCAGGACCTGGGCGGCGCTCGACGTCGCCGGCGCCGGGCTGCCGAAGAAGCCCTGGGGCCGGGTCGAGGTGACCTTCGCCCCGTCCGACGCCAGGGTGGTCTACGCCTTCATCGAGTCGCCGGCCTCGGCGCTCTACCGCTCCTCCGACGGCGGACGCACCTGGGAGGCGCGCGACAGGAGCCAGTGGATGGTCTGGCGCCCCTTCTACTTCGCCCGCCTGGTGGTCGACCCGACCAACCCCGACCGGCTCTTCAAGTCCAACGGCGCGCTCATCGCCAGCGAGGACGGCGGCCGCTCCTTCCAGTACGCCAGCGGGAGAAGCCACGGCGACTGGCACGACCTCTGGATCGACCCGCGCAACCCCAAGCAGGTCATCGGCGGCGACGACGGCGGGCTCTGGGTGAGCCGCGACGGCGGCAGCACGTGGTGGAAGGTCGATTCACTCCCGGTGTCACAGTTCTACCACGCCAGCGTCGACGCCGAGGACCCCTACCGGGTCTGCGGCGGGCTCCAGGACAACGACTCCTGGTGCGGTGACAGCGCCTTCCCCGGGGGCATCAGCAACGCGCGCTGGGACCGGGTCGGCCCGGGCGGCGACGGCTTCTGGGTCTTCACCGATCCGACCGACGCGGCCGGCGTCTACGCCGAGACCCAGGGCGGCTACCTGACCCGGCTCGACCGGCGCACCCGCGCGGTGCGCGACCTGCAGCCCAAGGCCGGCCCTGGCGAGAAGCTCCGCTTCAACTGGAACACCCCCATCCACCTCTCCCCCAGCCAGCCCGGCACGCTCTACCTGGGGAGCCAGTTCCTCTTCCGCACCCGGGACCGCGGCGAGACCTGGGAGCGGATCTCGCCCGACCTGACCAGCAACGACCCGAAGAAGCAGCGCCAGGAGCAGTCCGGCGGCATCACCGTCGACAACTCGGCGGCCGAGATGCACACCACCATCTACGCCATCTCGGAGTCGCCCCGGGACGCCGGGACCATCTGGGTCGGCACCGACGACGGCAACCTGCAGCTCACCCGCGACGGCGGGAAGAGCTGGACCAACCTGGCGCCGCGGGTGCCGGGGCTCCCGCCCGCCTCCTGGGTCAGCTGGGTCGAGGCCAGCCCGCACGACACCGCGGTGGCCTTCGCCGCCTTCGACCGGCACATGACCGGCGATCTGTCGCCCTGGGTCTTCCGCACCGGCGACGCCGGCCGCAGCTGGACCCGCATCGCCAGCCCCTCGCAGGGGATCCGCGGCTACGCCCACGTCATCAAGGAGGATCCGTCGCGCCCCGGCCTGCTCTTCCTCGGCACCGAACTCGGCCTCTGGATCTCCCCCGACGGCGGCGCCAGCTGGGCCGAGTTCAAGGGGAGCGGCTTCCCCTCGGTGGCGGTCCGCGACCTGGCCTTCGCCACCCGGGACGGCGACCTGGTGATCGCCAGCCATGGCCGCGGCATCTGGATCATCGACGACCTCGCCCCGCTGCGGGGGCTGACCGACGCCGTCATGGGACGCGACGTGGCCATCCTGCCGGGCCGCCCCGCGCAGCAGCGGATGAGCGGCGCCGGCGGCTGGGTCGAGGGCGACGCCCACTTCGTCGGGGAGAACCCCTCCGGCGGCGCGGTGATCACCCTCTGGCAGCGCGGCCGCCACCTCTTCGGCCCGCTCACCGTGGAGATCCTCGATCCGGGCGGCCAGGTGATCGACCAGGTGCCGGCCACCAAGAAGCGAGGGCTCAACCGGTTGGCCTGGACCATGCGCGAGCCGCCACCGCGGGTGCCGCGCGCCGCCTCGGTGGCCGGAGGCGTCTCCATGGGGCCGCGGGTGCTGCCCGGCGACTACCGGGTGCGGGTCCGCCGGGGCGCCGAGGTGGTGGAGGCGCCGCTCCGCCTGGTGCTCGACCGCAGGGCCACCTACAGCCTCGAGGACCGCACCGCCCAGCACCAGGCCCTGCGCCGTGTCTACCTGCTCTTCGGGAAGATGAGCGACCTGGCCGGGCGGCTGGTGGTGGTGCGGGACGGCGCGACGGCCCGCGCCGAGGCGGCGGGCAAGCGGCCCGAGGTGGTGAGGCGACTCCGGGCCCTGGCCGGGTCGGCCGACGGACTGCGCAAGAAGATCGTGGCCACCACCGAGGGAGGGGCCATCACCGGCGAGGAGCGGCTGCGAGAGCACGCCGCCATCCTCTACGGCGCGCTCGACCAGTGGGAGGGGCGCCCGCCCGGCTGGCAGGTGGCCCGCGCCGGCGTCCTCGAGCAGGAACTCGACGGCGTGGACCGCGAGCTAAGCCGGCTCCTGGCCAGCCAGGTGCCACCGCTCGACGCCGACCTCCGCGGGCTGGGGCTCGAGCCGCTCCCGACCGAGACCCCGACGCCCGACCAGGCCGAGCTCTCACCGGCCAGCCTGGAGTGGGGCTTCGGCCGCTTCCTGGGCGAGCGGCGCGGGCGGCGGGACGAGCGGGGTGAACGGGACTGACGGCCCCGGTGCCAGCTACTTGATCTGCAGCTTCTTGGCGAGCTCGGCCGCCTTCCGCTGCAGCTCGCCCGCCTCGGCCAGCGCGCCGGTCACGTCGGTCTCGGCGCGCGCCTTGAGCTTGGCCAGGCCCTCCTCGAGCGCGGCGGCGCCGGTCTTGGCCTCGGCGAGCGTGGCCTTGGTGATCCCCTTGGGGAGCTTCTTGGCCTTGCCGAGCGTGGCGAGCTTCGCCTTGATGGCGGTGGCATGGGCCGGCAACGTGGCGATGGAGTCGGCGAAGGCCTTCTGCGCCGCGGTCAGGGCCCGGGCCGCCTCCTCCTTCTTGGCCTGGGCGGCGGCAGCCGCCTCCTTCACCTTGCCGGTGATCTCACCGGCGGCGGCCAGGGCCGCCTTGTAGTCCTGCTTGGCGGCCAGCGCCTTGGCGTTGGAGAGCGCCTCCTTGGCGGCCTGCACCTGGACCGGGGCCAGCTTCGACACCTCCTCGGTGATCGAGGCCACCGCCGCCTCCCCGGTCTTCAGGGCGGCCTCGGCGGGTGCCTTGGCGGCGTCGGTGCATGCGACGAGCAGGAGAGGGATGAGGGCCAGCGCCAGCGAGGTCTTTCGGGTCATGTCTGAGCTCCGTGGTCGGGCCGCGCTCGGGGGCGCAGCGGTCACCACGTTCTCGCAGCCCGGGGGAAGGTCGTCAACTTGGCGGCCAGGCCGCCGGGGCGGCGGCCGGACGCTGCCCGGCCGTCAGGGACAGGGCGGGTTGGTCGGGCAGCTGCCCGTCAGGGGGTGAGGATAGCTCTGCTTGCAGCGGGCCACCGAGATGAAGGTGTTCCCGGCCAGGAAGTCGGGGCCGGGTTCCGCCGTGTAGGATCGTCCGAAGCCGTCAGCGGCGCTGTAGGCGATGGTCGAGTTGGTGACGAACTGCGTGGCCGGCTGGCCGAACATGAGGATGGCCGAGTTCTCGTCGAAGCTGTAGCTGTTGCCTGCGATGCAGTGGAAGCCGTTGGCGCCGGTCGCGCCGCCGGCGTACTCGACCTTGACGTGGTCGAGCCGGGCGTTGGCGGCAGGGGCGCTGTTGTCGCCGCCGTCGAACCAGAGCGCCACCCAGTTGCCCGGCGCCGGGACGGCCGAGGCCGAGGTGAAGGTGATCGGCCTGGCAGCGGTGCCGAGCGCGATCAGGCTGCCGGAAGGGTGGTAGCCGTTGCCAGGGACGGAGTTGAGCGACGTCTGCATCAGCAGCCGCCCACCCGGGTGGACCTTGATGGTGACGCCGGCCTCCACGGTCAGGGTGGTGAGGGCGGCGGCGCTCCCGCTCAGGCCGACGCGCATGTCGGCCCCGTTGCCGTTCGGCGCGCCGAGCCGGTACGGGACGCCCCGGTCGTGGATGGTGGTCTCCTGATCGATGCTGGCGACCGCCTCCCAGACCATCTCGTCGATGGCGTTGCCGGTGTAGCAGCCGGGCGGGATCGACCCGACCAGCTTGTCCCCGGCGCGCAGGGGGCGGGTCGCGGCGTGCGTGATGGTCAGGTTGGTCGAGTCGGCGGTGAAGGTGACGCCCTCGCGCAGGTAGACGCCGTAGCCGTCCGCGCCGCTGGTGCCGTCGATGGTCACGTTGTTGACGCGGAGGATGGCGGTGCGCGGATCGCTCGAGTAGTGGCCGCGCAGGTCGATCAGTCCCATGCCGCCGACGTTGGTGTCGCCGCCGTTGACGAGCAGGGTGTAGGCCAGATCGACGAAGGTGGTGATGGGGCCGGTGGCCGGGGAGGCCACCGTGATGATCGAGCCCCATCGCACGCCGGGGCCGGAGGAGTCGATGGTGACCGGCCGGCCGGCCTGTCCGGCCGCCTCCAGCTTCCCGTTCACGAAGAGGTTGGCGCCGTTGGCCAGCTTGACCGTGGCGCAGGGCTCGAGCGTCAGGGTAGCGGCCTCTGCGATCGTGAAGGTGTTGGCGACCCGGTGCGGGCTTCCGGCGGCCGTCCAGGTGGTGCTGGCGGAGACGGCGCCGGTGTGATCGGTGCCCGGGCCGGTCGCCGCCGAGCAGGTGCTCGCGGTGTTCGCCCCGGGGCATGAGGTGCCCGGGGTGGCCGGGGTGCTCGAAGCGCCGCCGCAGGCGCCGAGCGCCAGCGCGGCCACCGGGGCCATGGCCGCCCGCAGCCAGCCGAAGGAGGCCACGCTCGGCCAGCGCCTCCGGGAAGGGACCGCGTGGTGTGAGGAGGCGGCGTCCGGCTGCGGATCGAGAGCGAAGGGCATGGTGCCGACTCTAGCAGAAGGTCCCGAGGCCCCGGCCGACCATCGGCTGGGTTGCTTGGAAGAAGTCACGTGGGTTGGCGGGCCGGAAGAGGGGCGCGGCGAATGGCTGGCGGCGACCGGCGGCGGAAGCGTCCGAGACCGTCTGACGTGAGTTCAGCGTCCCTGGCGGGTTCCCTGCGTTTCTTGCTTGACGGGGTTTCGCGAGATTTCGCGCACGGCGAGTGAGAGCTCCTTGGAACGCCCGCCTGGCGGCCCCTGCTCGTCGCTGGTGCGCGTTCGGCGGCGCTGGCCAGGGTCGCGAGCGGCCGGGCGCGAACGTTGCGCGGCGACCGTCTCGGTGCGTTTGGCGAGGCCCGAAACTCACGTGAGACGATCGGTACATGAACTCACACGCCCACCCAACCCGTCCCTCGGCCGCAGCCAGCGCTTCGGCCTCCCCTTCCCTCGAACTCTCTGAAGCCCGCAGGCTCCGCGACGCCATCGCCGCCCTCCTCCGTCACGAGCGGGCCGCCATGGCTGACTTCCTCATCGCCCTCTCCGACTTCGACCGACGCCGCGGCTGGGAGGTGCTCGGCCACGCGAACCTCTTCGCCTTCCTCACCTCTGAATTGGGGCTGACGCCGGCACCGACCTTCTGGCGCCTCGAGGCAGCCCGCCTGCTCCAGCGCTTCCCCGATCTGATCGAGCCTCTGCGCCAGGGGCGGCTCTGCCTGACCACGCTGGGCGAGCTGTCCAAGGTCCTGACCGACGAGAATCGGGCGGAGGTGCTGCCCCGCTTCCTGGGCATTTCGTCCCGCGAAGCCAAAGATGTCGTGGCCGAGCTGCAACCCCGGCCAGCACCCCCCATGCGGACGGTCATTCGGCCCCTCTCCACCGGCCGCAGTTCCGAGGCGGCACTGGTCCTGGCGCCCGGGCCTGGCGACGCTGCTTCCGTCGACACGGACTCTGGGTCGCTTTGGGCGCCCAAAGTGGATCCGGCC
>JANYBC010000110.1 GCA_025360965.1 Anaeromyxobacter sp.
CCGCTGGTGGCGGCGGTGATCTTCTGGGGGCGGCGCCAGGCCGCCTCGCTGGCGACCGTGGTGGCCTGGCTCGGCGTCAACCTGGTCAACGTCGGCGAGTACGCCGCCGACGCCGAGGCCCGGTCGCTGCCGCTCGTGAACGCCGACGCCAGCGGCCACGACTGGGGCAACATGCTCGGCATGCTCGGGCTGGTCGAGCAGGGGCGGGCCATCGGCGCCACCATCGGCGCGCTCGGCTGGACCCTGCAGCTGCTGGGGCCGGCCTGGGCGGCCGCGCTCTGGCTGCGCTGGCGGCTCGAGGAGCGCGAGCCGGCCGGCACCTCAAGCGACGACGCTCAGCCCCGCTGGCGGTAGTCGGTGGCCTTGATCACCTGGGTCCCGGCGGCCGAGTCACCCAGCCGCCGCCCACCCGCCGCCGACAGCGTCACGATCGGCTCGACCAGCCAGCCGATGTAGGGGACCAGGATGAAGAGAAAGAGCACCAGGTAGCGGAGCGCCGACTGGCCCCGGGTGCAGGGCTGGTTGGTCTGCAGGTGGACCACCATCAGCCCGTTCATCTTCTTGCCGATGCTCTGGCCGCCGGGGCGGCCGTCCTTGGTGAAGGCGTAGAACAGCGCCCAGATCGACCCGGCCACCGCGACCAGCGACAGCAGCACGCCGCCCACGGTGGAGCCGGCCGCGAAGGCGGCCACCACCATCACCCAGAGCAGCCCGACCGGGACCGTCACCAGGCCGTCGATGAGGGCGGCCAGGAAGCGGCCGCCGAGCGGCGCCTTCGGGTAGAGGGCGCCGGCGCCGGCGCCGGTCAGCACGTCGGCGGCGTAGCTGTTGCCGGAGAAGGGGGCGGTGCCGGCGGCCGGCGAGCCGGGGACCGGGCCCCAGCCGGACGTCGTCGGCGGCGCGCCCGCCGCGGGGGTGGAGAGCGGCGGCGCCACCTGCGCGGCGAGGTCGAGCACCGTCTCCCAGGCCGCCCAGCCGGCCAGCCCGGGCCGCCAGACCCGCGTCGCCGGGGCGATCCGTCCGGATCGGATGGCGTCGACCAGGGCGGCCTGGCTCACCGGGCCGGTCTGCTGCCCGCCGTTGTCGTAGTACCAGCCCACCTCGCTCATGGTCCGCTCCTCGCCCGGTTGGTTCAGTCCTGCAGCTGGGCCAGCACGCAGGTGATGTTGTCGACGCCGCCGGCGTCGTTGGCGGCGTCGACGAGCGCCTGCGCCGCCGCCTTCAGGTCACGCTGGTGCTGCCGGACGATCTCGCCGATCCGCTCGTCGGGCACCATACCGGAGAGGCCGTCGCAGCAGAGCAGGATCACGTCGCCGGCCTGCAGCGGCTCGCGCAGCAGGTCGACCTCGACCTGGTCCTTCATGCCGAGCGCCCGGACGATGACGTTCTTGTGCGGGAAGTTCTCGATCTCCTCCGGCGTCAGCTTGCGGGTCCGCAGGTAGTCGTTGAGGAGCGAGTGGTCCTCGGTGAGCTGCCGGACCGAGCCGTTCCGCACCAGGTAGGCGCGGCTGTCGCCGACGTGGCCGATGATGACCGTCTCGGCCGACTCGTCAAAGCTGGCGCAGACCAGCGTGGTCCCCATGCCGCGCAGCCGCTCGTCGGTGCCGGAGCGCTCGAGGATGCGCAGGTTGGCGAGCCGCACGCCGGTGATCAGCCGGTTCTCGTCCAGCCGCCGCCCGGCCTCTCCGGCGAAGGGCCAGGTGGCCTCCGCGTCGCGGCCGGTGAGGCGGAAGAACTCGGCCAGTTCCTCCACGGCGATGCGCGAGGCCACCTCGCCCGAGGCGTGGCCGCCCATCCCATCGGCGACGCAGTAGAGCTGCTCCTCGGGGAGGAGCAGGAAGGCGTCCTCGTTCTGGGCGCGCTTCTTCCCCACGTCGGTGATGCCGGCCACGGTGAGGCGCATGCTCGAGGACCCCCGGAGCGGGGACACTAATCGCGCCTCTGGTCAGGGTCAAACGGCGGCGGCGCACGCCCCGCCCGGCTCCGGCGACCTGGCCCGCACCAGCGCGGTGACCGGGTGCGCCCTCCACCTGGCGGTGGCGGTCGGCGTCGGGATCTACGCTGCGTTTCATTCGATCCGGAGGTAGGTTGAGGTAGGATGCGTCCGATGGGCCTCCTTGAACAGCCCGGCGACCTCGGGCAGACGCCGCTGGCCGCGATCCTG
>JANYBC010000165.1 GCA_025360965.1 Anaeromyxobacter sp.
GTTGAGCGCCGCCTCGCTGGTCACGTCGCAGGGCAGGGCCAGCGCCTCCACGCCCTGCCCCGCCAGCGTCGCCAGCGCGGCGTCGAGCGCCGGGCCGGGCCGGTCGGAGAGGGCCACCCGGGCGCCCAGCCCGCCGAGGTCCAGGGCCACCTGCAGCCCGATGGCGCCGGCGGCGCCGGTGAGGAAGACGACGCGCTGCTCGAGGGTTCGCTGCATGACCGGGCCTCCGCGCTGGCTAGAAGGGGAAGTTGCGCGCCAGGTGGAGCGCCTCGCCGACGAAGCCGCGCCGGAAGGCGAGCACCCCGACCACGAAGACGCTGCCGATGATGACGGTGACCCAGTCGCCGACGCCGGAGAGGTAGTTGTCCATGGTCACCACCACCAGCGCGCCCACCGACGGCCCCATCACCGTCCCCATCCCGCCCAGCAGCGTCATCAGCACCACCTCGCCCGACTTGTGCCAGTGGGAGTCGGTCAGGGTGGCGAACTGGAGCACCAGCGCCTTGGTCGAGCCGGCCAGGCCGGAGAGGCCGGCCGAGATGACGAAGGCCACCAGCTTGTAGCGATCCACGTCGTAGCCGAGCGAGAGGGCGCGCGGCTCGTTCTCGCGGATGGAGCGGAGCACGTGGCCGAAGGGGGAGTGGATGGTCCGGTAGATGACGAAGAAGCCGAGCAGGAAGATGGCGTAGACCACGTAGTAGAGCGTCAGCGGCCGATCCAGCGGCACCAGGCCAAAGAGCGTGCCGCGCGGGATCCCCTGCAGCCCGTCCTCGCCGCCGGTGAAGGGGAGCTGCACGGCCAGGAAGTAGAGCATCTGGGCGAAGCCGAGCGTGATCATTGCGAAGTAGATGCCGGAGCGCCGGATGGCCAGGCCGCCGATGACGAGGCCGAGCAGGGTGGCCACCAGGGTGCCGGCCAGCAGCCCGGCCTCGGGCGGCCAGCCCCAGGCCTTGAGGACGTGGCCGGTGACGTAGCCGGCGCTGCCGAGGAAGGCGGCGTGGCCGAAGGAGAGCAGGCCGGTGTAACCGAGCAGCAGGTTGAAGGCGCTGGCGAAGAGCGCCATGCAGAGCACGTTCATGAGGAAGACCGGGTAGACGGCCAGCGGCAAGGCCAGGCCGAGCAGCCCCATGGCGATGAAGAAGGCCCGCTTGCGGCCCGGCGTGATGATGCCGAGGCGCCAGGCGGTGCGCGACTCCTGGATGCCGGGGACGCTCATCGCTCCCTCCCGAAGAGGCCGGCCGGGCGGAAGAGCAGCACCACCGCCATGATGACGAAGACCACCGTCGAGGCGGCCGGCGGGTAGAGGTACTTGGTCAGCCCCTCCACCAGCCCGAGCCCGAAGCCGGTGACGATCGAGCCGAGGATCGACCCCATGCCGCCGACCACCACCACGGCGAAGACCACGATGATCAGCGACGAGCCCATCGACGGGCTCACCTGGTAGATGGGGGCGGCCATGACGCCGGCGAAGCCGGCCAGCGCCACCCCGAAGCCGAAGGTGAGCGTCATCATGAGCGGAACGTTGACGCCGAAGGCCTGCAGCAGGCGTGGGTTCTCGGTGCCGGCCCGCAGGTAGGCGCCCAGCCGGGTCCGCTCGATGACGAACCAGCTGCCGAAGCAGACCACCAGCGAGACCAGCACCACCCAGGCGCGGTAGCGGGGCAGGTACATGAAGCCGAGGTTGGCGCCGCCCTGCAGCGCCTCGGGCACCGGGTAGGAGCTCCCCGAGTTGCCGTAGGCGTGGTGGAAGAGCCCCTCGATGATCAGGGTGAGGCCGAAGGTGAGGAGGAGGCCGTAGAGGTTGTCGAGCTGGTAGAGCCTGCGCAGCATGGTGCGCTCCACCACCATGCCGAGCAGGCCGGTCGCCAGCGGCGAGAGCAGCAGCGCCGGCCAGTAGCCGATGCCGAGCTGGCTCATGCCGAACCAGGCCAGGAAGGCCCCCGTCATGTAGAGGGCCCCGTGGGCGAAGTTGACGACGTTGACGAGGCCGAAGATGACGGCCAGGCCGAGCGAGAGCAGCGCGTAGAACGAGCCGTTGATGAGCCCCACCAGCAGCTGTCCGTAGAGCGCCTGCATGCGGCCTCCTCCTCCCGCCGCCCCCTTACTTCTTCACCGCCAGCGGGCAGGCCTGGGCCTCGACCGAGGGGAAGGCCTCGGCGGCCGGGATGGTCTTGACGATGGTGTAGTAGTCCCACGGGTACTTGGAGGCCTCGGGGGTCTTCACCTGCACCAGGTACATGTCGTGGCGGAAGAGCCCGTCCGGTCCGATGGTCCCCTTGGCGAAGAAGTCGTCGACCGGGGTGGCCTTCATCCTGGCGATGACCGCGTCGGCGTCGTCGGTGCCGGCCGCCTTGATGGCCTTGAGGTAGTGGGTCACCGCGGAATAGAGGCCGGCCTGCACCATGGTCGGCATCGCCTTCTTCTTGTTGTCGGGGTGCCCCTGGAACTTCTTCGACCAGGTCCGGGTGGCGTCGGTGCGGTCCCAGTAGAAGGCGGTGGTCAGGTACATGTTCTTGGCGATGCCGAGGCCGAGGCTGTGGATGTCGGAGATGAAGACCAGCAGGCCGGCCAGGGTCTGCTTCGGGGTCAGGCCGAACTCGGCCGCCTGCTTGATGGTGTTGATGGTGTCGGCGCCGGCGTTGGCCATGCCGACCACCTGGGCGCCGGAGGCCTGGGCCTGGAGCAGGTAGCTGGAGAAGTCGGAGCTGCTCTGCGGGTGGCGGACGGCACCCAGCACCTTGCCGCCCGAGGCCTCGACCACCTTGGCGGTGTCGGCCTCCAGCGACTTGCCGAAGACGTAGTCGGCGGTGATGAAGAACCAGCTCTTGCCCCCGTTCTTCACCACCTCGCGGCCGGTGCCGTTGGCGAGCGACCAGTTGTTGTAGGTGTAGTGGACGTTGTAGGCGGTGCACTTCTCGCCGGTGATGGCGGTGGTGGCCGGCCCGGAGAGCAGGGTGATCCGCTTCTTCTCGGCGGCCACCGGCATGACCGCCAGGGCGGTGCCGCTGTTGACCATGTCCACCACCACGTCCACCTGGTTCTCGTCGAACCACTTGCGGGCGGTGTTGGAGGCGATGTCGGCCTTGTTCTGGTGGTCGGCGGAGACCACCTCGATCTTCTTGCCGAGCACGGTGCCGCCGAAGTCGGCCACCGCCATCTGCACCGCCAGCACCGAGCCCGGGCCGGCCAGGTCGGAGTAGAAGCCGGTCATGTCGGTGAGCACGCCGATGCGGACCACGCCGTCGGAGACCTTGTCGGCGGCGGGCGCGGCGGCGGGGAGGGTGAGCAGCATGGTGGCCATCAGGAGGGATGCGAACGATCTCATCACGGACCTCTTTTCCGAACGGGGGGAGGCAACTAGACGCCCAGGTATCCTTGCAGCTTCTCCATGCTCGCTTCGAGCTGGTCCTTCTCGATCATGTCGACGATGCGGCCGTGCTCGACCACGTAGTGGCGATCGGCGAGCCGGGCCGCGAAGCGGAAGTTCTGCTCCACCAGCACCACGGTGAAGCCGCGCTCCTTCAGGGTGGCCACCGCCCGGCCCAGCGCCTGGACGATGACCGGCGCCAGCCCCTCGGTGATCTCGTCGAGCAGCAGCAGCTTGGCGCCGACGCGGAGGATGCGGGCCATGGCCAGCATCTGCTGCTCGCCGCCGGAGAGCCGGCTCCCCGGGCTCTTCCTGCGCTCCTGCAGGTTGGGGAACATGGCGTAGAGCTCGGCCACCGACATGCCGCCGCTGCCGACCGGCGGCGGCAAGGTGAGGTTCTCCTCGGCGGTCAGGCTGGCGAAGATGCCGCGCTCCTCCGGGCAGTAGCCGATGCCGAGCTGGACGATCTTGTGGGTCGCCATGCCCACGGTCTCGCGGCCGTTGAGCATGACCGAGCCGGTGCGCTTCCCGGTCAGGCCGAGGATGGCCTTGAGCGTGGTGGTGCGCCCCGAACCGTTGCGCCCCAGCAAGGTGACCAGCTCACCGCGGTGAACCCGGAAGTCCATGCCGTGGAGGATGTGCGACTCGCCGTAGAAGGCGTGCAGGTCGGTGACCCGCAGCATCTCCAGGGGCGGGGCGGCGACCGGGGCGATCACTCGGGCACCCCGATGTAGGCCTCGAGCACGCGGGGGTCGGTGGAGACCTGCGCGTAGGGCCCCTCGGCGAGGATGGTGCCCCGCTGCAGGACGGTGATGGTCTGGCAGAGGTCGGCCACCACCGAGAGGTTGTGCTCCACCATCAGGACGGTGCGCTGCGCCGCCACCTTGCGGATCAGCTCGACCACCCGCCCCACGTCCTCGTGCCCCATCCCCTGGGTCGGCTCGTCGAGCAGCAGCAGCTCGGGGTCGAGCGCCAGCGTGGTGGCCAGTTCCAGGGCCCGCTTGCGGCCGTAGGGCAGCTCCACCGCCACCGTGTCGCGGTGGGTGGCGAGGTCGACCTGCTCGAGCAGCTCGAGGGCGCGCCCGTGGAGCCCCTGCAGCGACCGGTCGCTCTTCCAGAAGTGGAAGGAGGTGCCGAGCGGTCGCTGCAGCGCCACCCGCACGTTCTCGAGCACGGTCAGGTTGGGGAAGACCGCCGAGACCTGGAAGGAGCGGACCATGCCCTGGCGCGCCACGTCGGCCGGGCGGGACCGGGTGATGTCGCGGCCCCGGTAGAGGATGGCGCCTGAGCTGGGCTGGATGAACTTGGTGAGCAGGTTGAAGACGGTGGTCTTGCCTGCGCCGTTGGGGCCGATGAGTGCGTGGATGGTGCCGCGCCGGACCTTCAGGTCGACGCCGCCGACCGCGACGAAGCCGCGGAAGTCCTTGGTCAGCCCGCGCGTCTCGAGGACCAGCTCACCCACGGCACCCATGGCCGAGAGGTATAGAACGTCCGCGAAATGTTTGCAGTCACGAAAAAGCTGCGCGTCGCGGAAGGGCCCGGATTCGCGCCGCTTTCCGCGGCTAGCGGGTCGCCGGCCCCATGATCCGGTCGAGCACCCAGGCGAGCGCAGCGGCGCGCGGCACGCCGAAGGCCAGGCTGCCGAGCGCCACCGGCCACGGGGCCGAGAGGTAGAGCGCGAACATCGAGGAGCCGGTCAGCAGCCAGACGGTGAGGAGCAGCAGGCCTAGCTTGAGGCGACGCGACGGCAGCTCGAAGAAGGCGGTGGCGAAGACCGCCGCGATCAGGCCGTTGATGGCGCAGGTCACCGCCGAGATGGCGTTGACGCCGAGCAGGCCGAGCATGTCCCGGAAGAGGTCGCTCATGAACGGCAGCAGCAGGTAGGGCGGGGTGGTGGCGGTGAAGAGCCGGCCCGCCGAGTCGAAGGTGAAGTGGACCAGGGTGGCGGTGAGCGCGAGCCGGGCCAGCGGCGGCGGGGCGGGCGGGGGCAGGGCCATGCCCCGGTCGTAGCAGCGTATCGGCGCTGGCGCCACCTCCACCTTCCCCTGCGCCGTAGTAGGCTGCCCGGCGTGTCGCACAGACCCGCCATGACCGGCAGTCACGAGGACGCCGCGCAGGTGGCGGCCGCCCTGCGCGGGGAGCCGGGCGGGCACCGGGCCCTCTATGACCGGCACCGGCAGGCCGCCTGGCGGGTGGCCCGCGGGTTCGCCGACTTCGACGCCGACGACGTGGAGGACGTTGTGCAGGAGGCCTTCGTCCGCGCCTTTCGCAGCCTCGCCAAGCTCAAGGAGCCGGCCCGCTTCGGCCCCTGGCTGCTCGCCATCACCCGCAACCGGTCCCTCTCGCGGCTGGCGCGGCGGCGCGCCGGCCGCGAACTGGCCGACGAGCTGACCCGGGAGGCCGAGGTGGCCGCCAGCGAGGCCCGGCCCGACCCCGATCCGGAGGCGGGCGCCGAGCTGGAGCTGGTCCGCCGCCTCATCGCCGAGCTGCCGGAGGGGCCGGAGAAGGAGACCGTCCAGCTCTTCTACGTGGAGGGGGCGCTCTCGGCCCGCCAGATCGCCGAACGGCTCGGCGTGGGGAAGAGCGCCATCACCATGCGCCTGGAGCGCTTTCGGGCCAAGGTGAAGCGGCGGGTGCTGGCCGAAGTGGCCAGGATGCGGGGAGAGGGGTCATAGAGCCAGATGCACCTGACCGAACCCACCTACCTCTCCCTGCTCGACGGAGCCATGCCGGTCGCAGAGGCGCGCGCCCTGGCGGCCCACCTGGCCGCCGGCTGCGAGGCCTGCGAGGGCTGGCTGGCAGGCCGGACGGTCGCCGATCGGCTCGACGGGGTCGTCGACGGGGCCCTGGCCGCCCTCGCTGCCGGTGAGGCCGGCGCCGGCCACGACCTCGAGTTCGCCCGCATCACCCGGGCGCTGGCGCCCCCGCGCGCCGCCCGCCGCTGGGCGACCGGCCTGGCGGTCGCCGCGGCCCTGGCCCTGGCCGGGCTGTCGGGCCTGATGCTGCGCCCCGGCGAGACCGGGCGGTGGGACGGGCTGAAGGGGACTGGCGCCCAGGTGGTGCCGCTGCGGCTTCGCTTCCTGGTGCTGGTGCCGGCCGCGGGGGCCGCGCCCCGGATCGAGAAGGGGGTCTCCGGCCAGGCGGTCCCGCCCGAGGCCAGCCTGCAGTTCCAGGTCGAGCTCGGTCGCGAGGCCGACGTGGTGCTGGCGCGGGCTGCCGCCGGCGCCGCGGAGCCGTTCTTCCACGCCCGGCTCCCGGCCGGTCGCACCGTGATCTCGGTGGCCGGACAGCCGGCCGCCTACCCGCTGGCACGGCTCAGCGGGGCGCAGCGCTTCCTGGCCCTGGCCGGCGAGCAGCCCATCGAGCCGGCCGACGTCGAGCGGGCCGGCCGCGGCGCGGCCTCCGGCGGCGGGCCGGGGCAGCCCATCTCACTCGACGCGATCGAGGTCCAGGTCCACTGACCCGTGCACCTGTGCCCGGGCATGAGGGGTGGCAGTCGACGAAGACTTGCGGCATGAACTGGAGCGGATGGCGTTGACGAAGCCAGCACGGCGGCGCGCGGGTGGCCTGGTGACCACCCTGGCCCTGCTCTGCCTGGGCTGCGCCACGCTCCCCGCCTCCGGCCAGGGCGAGAAGGGTGGGTTGGTCCCGGTCGGGATCCCGCCAGACCGGCTGGCGGCCGCGCTCCAGCCGCGCCGGATCGCCCTGCTGGTCGGCGTACAGCGGTTCGAGGACCCCCAGTGGCGGCCGCTCCGCTTCCCAGAGGCCGACGCCGCCGTCTTCGGCGAGGTGCTGAGGGACTCCGGCAAGGGCGCCTTCGACGAGGTGGAGGTGCTGGGCGGCGCGCTGACCCGCGAGGGGCTGCGCTCGGCGCTGCGCCGCCTCTCCGGGCAGTCCCGCGACGAGCAGGACACGGTGGTCCTCTACCTCTCCTCGCACGGGACCCTGGCCCGCGACGCCAGCGGACAGCTGCGCCGCTACCTGGTCCTCTCCGACACGGCCATGGCCGACGTGCCGGGCACCGCCTTCTCGATGGACGAGCTGAAGCAGGACTTCGACCGGCTCCGCTCGCGCCGAAAGGTGCTGGTGCTGGCCACCTGCCACTCGGGCGGCGGCAAGTCGCTGCTCTCCGACGGGATGCAGGCCGAGCTGGCAGGCATCAAGTCCGGCTTCTTCGTCCGGCCCATCGAGGAGGTGAGCCGCGCCAGCGTGGTGCTGGCCGCCAGCGACTGGGGCGAGACCGCCCGCGAGGACGAGGGGCTCGGCCATGACGTCTACACCCACTTCCTCGTCGAGGCCCTGCGGATCGGCGCCGACCGGAACGGCGACGGCGCCATCACCGCCTCGGAGGCCCACGACTACGCCCGCCGCATGACCTACCAGTTCACTGGCGGGCGGCAGCGCCCCAGCGCCGAGTCGACCGAGGTGGGCGTCGATCCCATCGTGCTGGTCGGCAAGGTGGTGCGGGCCGGCAAGCCAGAGCTCTACAGCTACGCCCCCGTGCTCGACGGCTTCGAGATCCTGGTGGACGGCAAGCCGCTCACCGAGCTGCCGGGCGGCGTGGCCGTGGAGCCGGGGAGCCACCGCGTCCAGGTGGCCAAGGGCGGCGGTCCGGCCCTCTACGACGGCAGGGTCGACCTCGGCGCCGGGCAGCGCGTCGACCTGCAGGACCTGATGTCTGCCGGCGAGGGGCGCTGGGAGGTGGGGCCACGCCTCGGCCTCTTCAGCTTCCTCGACCGGGCCAGCCGGGACCAACTGCTGGGACCTTCCGGGACCGTGGGGCTCCAGGCCTCGCTGCGCGACTGGCCGGCCAGGCACCTGGCGCTGCTGATGGACGTGGGGGGAGGGACCGGGCACGGGAGCTCCCAGCTCCCCGGCGTCACCGTCAGCTACGACTACCAGCTCTTCAGCGCCGGGGTGGCGGTGGCCTGGCGGGCCGAGCCGCCCTGGCTGCGCGGCGGCTCGCTGCTGGCCGGGCCACGGCTCTCGACGGTCCGGGTGGTCCGCAGCTTCGCGGTCGAGCTGGCCTCGGCGCCGCAGACCTGGTTCACGCTCACGCCGGGGCTGCTGGTGGGCGCCGACTTCCCATTCGGCCACGGGTTCGTGGCCTCCACCGAGCTGCACCTCGACTGGGCGATGGTCAAGGTCGACGGGCAGGACCGCTCGACCGGCTTCGGCGAGTGGCTGGTCGGCGTCGGCTACCGCTTCAAGTAGGGGCGTGACCGACCATGAGGACACGAGGTCTACAGGTTCAGGAGAAGACGATGACAGCCTGGCGTCAGCTCGCCCTGGTGGCGCTCACGGGGTTGGCCGGCTGCGGCGGGGGCGGGTTCAGCTCGCCGGACCTCTCCACCGGCTCGATCGCCGGGACGGTGGTGGGCGCCCACCTCGACGCCTTCGCCTATCCGCTCGGCCGCCCCGATCTGGTGGCCCGGGTGGCCGCCGACGGCTCCTTCCGCCTCGACGGCCTCCCGGCCGGCGCGCTCCGCCTGCTGGTCTATGACGACCTGCTCCCCGATGGCACCCGCCGGGGCGAGCTCATCGAGGTGGTGGTCCCTGGCGCCGGCGTGGCCCGCCTCGAGCGGCGCGGGGAGGCCGCGCCTGGCGAAGCGGGCGGGAAGATGGCCTGGGCCGGCGCCGTGGCCGCGACCATCGCCCCGGAAGGCGGCGGGCTGGCCAGGGCGCCCCGCTTCACGGTCGAGGGGACGACGCTCACCGCGACGGCCGCCAGCGGGAGCGACGCGGCCCTGCTCGGGCTGCTCCCCGCGGCGTCCGGCGTCTACCGGCTCACGGTCTCGGCGGAGGGCTACCTGCCGGCCGCCCGCTCCATCGACGTGTCGAGCGCCACCAACGGCTACGGCCTGAAGGTGGAGATCGACGAGAGCGGAAGCGGGCCGCGCGGCTGCGAGGCCGGCGGCGGCTGCCTCAACGGCCTCACCTGCCAAGTCTCGACAGGCCGGTGCGTCCAGTGCCTCGGCGACGGCGACTGCCCCGCCGGCGCCAGCTGCGACCTCGACGAGCACTTCTGCAACGCGCCGCCGCCCGGCGGAGGCGCCAGGGGCTCGGTCTGCTCCGCCTGCTCCTCCGACGCCCAGTGCGCCGGTGGCATGCTCAACCCGGGCCGCTGCGACCTGGCCTCCGGCGCGGTGACCGGCTCCTGCACCTGGGCGCCAATCGCCGCGAGCTACTGCCCGGCCGGCTTCCTGCTGCGCCCCGACTTCAACGGTGACGAGCGCTGCGTCCCGGCGGTCACCTGCGCCGCCTACTACGCCACCTTCGGGCGGGCCTGCTTCGAGGACGAGACCTGCCAGGCCGGGGGCGCGGTGGCCGGCGCCGCCTGCCGTGGCGCCGACCCGGTCCACGGCCTGCCCGGGTATTGCACCGCCGCGTGCCGGTCGCTCGCCACGCCGCCCGACACCTGCGTGGTCCCGGGCTTCCACTGCGATCCCGTGCTCAAGTTCTGCATGCGCAGCTGAGCCGCGGCCGCCCCCTCCGGCCCTGCGATGAGGCCCGGCCCCGGGCCGACTCGAACGGGATCGCCCCTTTCCCCCGGGCCGAGGTAGAACGGGAGTTCAACGCCTCCAAGGGGTCCCATGAAGGTCGCTCTCGCGCTGGCAACCGCTCTCGTCCTCGCCGGCGTGGTGGCGCCGCTCCAGGCCCAGGCCGCCCCTGACGAACCGCCTGAGACGGCGCTGGCACCGCCGCTCTCGCTGGCCGAGGTGAGCCTCGGCTTCACGGTCATCGAGGACGCGACTCGGCAGGGGACCCAGCCGGAGCAGCGGGTCCGCTGGCTGGCCGCCGCCAGCCGCAAGGATCCCGGCGCCCGCGTCCTGGCCGCCTACGCGCTGCCGCACACCGAGGACACCTGGGCCGAGCTCAAGTACCTCGCTGGCCAGTTCCCCACCTCGGCCATCCCCTGGGTGGCGATCTGGCGCATCTACCTGGAGTGGGGGGTGCTCGACCAGATCGACCGCTCGCTCCCGGCGGCCCGCCAGGCCGAGAAGACGAACTGGCTCGTCGAGCTCACCGAGGCGATGGTGGCCGAGCGGCGCGGGCAGGCCGCGGCGGCCGCCGCCGGGTACCAGGCGACGCTGGGGCGCGACCCCGCCAACGTCGACGCCCGCGTCGGGCTGGCGCGCCTGGCCCTGGCGGTCGGAGACGAGGTGACCGCCCGGTTGCAGTGCGACGCCGTGCTGGCGACGCTGCCGGGTCACGCTCCGGCCCTCACGGTGCTGGCTGCCCTGGCCGAGGCGCGCGGAGACCTGCCCGGCTCCCGAGCCCTCCTGGTGCGGGTGATCGCCGCCAACCCCGGCGACCGGGCCTCCCGCGTCAGGCTGGCCAAGCTGCTGCGGCAGCAGGGCGACGCGGCCGCGGCGCGCGACCAGTGGAGGGCGGCGCTGGTGATCAAGGAGGACGCCGAGACCCTAGTGGCGCTGGCCGAGGCGGCGCGGCTCTGCGGCGACACCGCCACCGAGCAGCGCTCCCTGGAGCGGCTGGCCTCGCTCGACCCGGGCAGCTCGGAGTGGCGGCGCATCGCCGAGATCCGCGTCGAGGCCAAGGACGGCCCGGGCGCCGAGCGCGCGCTGCGCCAGGCCATCGTCCGCGATCCCAAGGACCCGCAGAACCGCGCAGCGCTGGGCCGCCTGCTGGTCGAGGAGGGGAAGATCATCGAGGGGCTGGAGCAGCTGCGCGCCGCCGGCGAGGTGGCCACCGCCGATCGCGTGGCGGTGGAGAAGCGCATCAACCTCCAGCGGCAGACCGCCACCGACGTGGCGGCCCTGCAGCGGGCCGTGGGCGGGCTCATCGACACCACCTACCGGGGGAGGCTCAAGGAGCTGCCGCGCCTCTCGGGCAAGCTGACCATCCGGGTGACCACCGACGCCTCGGGGCGCGCCGCGCTCGTCGAGGTGCTCGAGGACACCATCCACGACGACGACGTCCGGGCCTGCGCCTACTGGAACCTGAAGGATGCCGCCTACCCAGCCCAGAAGCCGGGCCGCTCCTCGTTCAGCTTCACGCTCCGTCCGGGCCGCTGAGGGCGCGGTGCGGACCGGGCTGGACGTCCTGCTCGGGGCCCGGGGCGGGCCGCTGCGCGGCCGCAGGGTCGGCCTGATCTGCAATCCGACCAGCGTCGACCGGCGCCTGCGCCACGCTGCCGACCTGCTCCACGCGCTGCCGGGCGTGACGTTGGCGGCGCTCTTCGGCCCCGAGCATGGGGTCCGCGGCGACGCGCAGTACATGACGGCGGTCCCCGGCGAGACCGACGCCGCCACCGGCCTGCCAGTCCACTCGCTCTACGGCGCCACCCGCGACTCGCTCCAGCCGAGGCCGGAGCAGCTGGCCGGCCTCGACCTGCTCTGCTTCGACATCCAGGACGTGGGCGCGCGCTACTACACCTACCAGGCCACCATGCTGCTCTGCATGGAGGCGGCGGCCAGGGCCGGGATCGGCTTCGTGGTGCTCGACCGGCCCAACCCCATCGGCGGTCTGGGGGTCGAGGGCCCGGCGCTGCACCCGGGCTTCGAGAGCTTCTGCGGCCTCCACGACGTGGCTCCCCGCCATGGCCTGACGGTGGGCGAGCTGGCGGCCCTCTTCGCGGCGGAGCGGCGGCTCGACCTCGACCTCACCGTGGTGCCGTGCCAGGGCTGGCGCCGCGGCCAGGGCTTTCGCGCCACCGGGCTGCCCTGGGTCCTGCCGTCGCCCAACATGCCGACCCCGGAGACGGCGCTGGTCTACCCGGGGACCTGCCTGCTGGAGGGGACCAACCTCTCGGAGGGGCGGGGGACCACGCGCCCGTTCGAGCTCCTCGGCGCGCCCTGGCTCGACCCTGCCCGGCTGGCGGTGGCGCTCGCGGCCGAGCGGCTCCCCGGGGTTCGCTTCCGGCCGGCCAGCTTCACGCCGACCTGGGACAAGCACGCCGGCCTGCGCTGCCACGGCGTCGAGCTGCAGGTCCACGACGCCGGCGCCTTCCGCCCGTTCCGCACCGGGCTGGCCTGCGTGGTCCGCGCTCGCGAGCAGGCCCCCGACCGCTTCGCGTGGCGGACCGAGGCCTACGAGTTCGTCGAGGGCGTGCCGGCCTTCGACCTGCTCTGCGGCTCGGCGCGCGAGCGGACCGGGATCGAGGCCGGGGCCACGCCGGCGGAGATCACCGAAGGCCACGCGGGGGAGGCGCAAGCCTTCGCCAGGCGTCGGCGACCGTTCCTCGCCTATCATGGCTGACGTGGACCCCCGCCCGGAGATCGCCCTGCTGGGCGGCTCGTTCAACCCGCCCCACGCCGCCCACGTCATGGCGGCCTGGTGGGCGCTGGCCACGCAAGGCGTGCGCGAGGCCTGGCTGCTCCCCACCTGGCGCCACCCCTTCGGCAAGGCCCTGGCGCCCTGGGAGGATCGGGTGCGGATGTGCGAGCTGGCCGTGGCGAACCTGCGCGGCGCCCACGTCTGCATCGCCGAGGAGGCGCTGCGCGACGACCCGCTCTGCGGCCGGACCGCCCGCACCCTCGAGCACCTGGTGGAGCTCCACCCCGACCGCCGCTTCGCGCTGCTCATCGGCGCCGACATCCTCCCGGAGACCCCGCGCTGGTACCGCTGGGACCGGGTGACCGAGCTGGCCCGGGTGGTGGTGGTGGGACGCCAGGGGTACCCGGGCGGCGAGGGGCCGGCGCTGCCGGACATCTCCTCGACCGCCATCCGGGAGCGGCTGGCCCGCGGTGAGCCTGTCGACGGGCTGGTGCCGCGGCGGGTGCTCGAGCACGTCCAGGCGCGCGGGCTCTACGGCGCGACGGCCGGGCCGCGGTGAGTTTCGCTTGTCTCGCCGCCCCGGATGCGGGCAGATGCGCCCATGGATCAGCCTGAGCGCTCCCCCGCCGCACGCCTTGCCGCCAGCATCGGCAAGTACGCCTCGATGCTGGGCGGCTTCTCGTGCGCCTGGTTCGCCTGGAAGTCGAGCGACTGGCCTGTCATCATCGGCCTGACGGCGCTGGCCGGGCTGGCCGGGATCGCGGCCCAGGCCTTCGCCAGGATGGAGCGGTAGGCCACCAGGCGTCGGGCGCCCGGGTGGCGCTCAGGCGGCGTGGTTGAAGCGCAGCTCGCCGCCGTCGACATCGACGAGGACCTCGTCGCCCGGCTCGAACTCGCCGGCCAGGATCTTCTCGGCCAGCGGAGCCTCGACCAGCCGCTGCACCGCCGAGCGCATGGGGCGGGCCCCCAGCGTCGGATCGAAGCCGCCGTGGTCGAGCAGGAAGCCGGCCACCTCGGGCGCCGCCAGGTAGCGGATGCGCCGCTCGCCGTGGAGCCGCGCCGCCGACTCGGCCAGCAGCAGCGCCGCCACCCTGGCCACCTGCTCGCGGGTGAGCGACGGGAAGACCAGCCGCTCGTCGAGCCGGTTCCAGAGCTCCGGCGGCACCGCGCCCCGGGCCGCCTCGAGGACGCGGGTCTCGCGCGGCGCGGCCGTCCCGGCGGCGCCGAAGCCCATGGACGGCTGGCTCACGCGGGTGGCCTCGCCGGCGCCGAGGTTGGTGGTGAGCACGATGACGGCGTTGGAGAAGTCGATCTGCCGGCCGCGGCCGTCGGTGAGCCGCCCCTCCTCCAGCACCTGCAGGAGCAACATCTGCACGTCGCGGTGGGCCTTCTCGATCTCGTCGAGCACCACCACGCAGGCCGGGCGGCGGCGCACGGCGTCGGTGAGCTGCCCGCCCTCGCCGTAGCCGACGTAGCCGGGGGCGGCGCCCACCAGGCGGGCCACGCCGGTCGCCTCGGCGCACTCGCTCATGTCGAGCTGCACCAGCGCGTCGCGCGAGCCATAGAGCGCGTCGGCCAGCGCCTTGGCCAGCTCGGTCTTGCCGACCCCGGTCGGGCCGAGGAAGAGGAACGAGCCCATGGGACGCCGCGAGGCGAAGCCGGCGAAGTTGCGCTTCAGCACCCGGGCCACCTGTGAGATGGCCGCCTCGTGGCCGACGACGCGCTCGGAGAGCGCCTGCTCGAGCCCGAGGATCCGCTCGCGGTCCGAGGCCAGCAGCCGCGACTCGGGCAGGCCGGCCATCTTGGCCACCACCCGGGCGACGTCGTCGGCGTCGACGCTGCGGTGGTGCTGGCGGCGGGCCCGGCTCCCGGCCAGATCGAGCACCGCCACCGCCTTGTCGGGCAGGAAGCGGTCGGTGATGTAGCGGGCCGAGAGCGAGGCAGCGGCCTGCAGCGCCTCGGTGGAGAAGCGGACGCCGTGGTGCTTCTCGTAGCGGGGCGCCAGCCCGGCCAGGATGGTGACGGTGTCGGCCACCGAGGGCTCGCGCACCAGCACCGGGGTGAAGCGGCGCTCCAGGGCCGGGTCCTTCTGGATGTGGGTGCGGTACTCGTCGTGGGTGGTGGCGCCGATGCAGGGGAACTCGCCGCGGGCCAGGGCCGCCTTGAGCTCGTTGGCGGCGTCCTGGGGCCCCTCGCCGGTCGAGCCGGCGCCCATGATGGTGTGGACCTCGTCGATGAAGACCACGATGCGCCCCTCGGCCCGCCGCACCTCGTCCTTCAGGCCGAGCAGCTTCTCGGAGAAGGAGCCGCGCAGTTGGGTTCCGGCCAGCACGCTGGCCATGTCGATCTCGACGACGGTCCGCTCGGCGCCGGCGCCCCCACCGTGGAGCAGCCGCTGGGCGATCCCCTCCACCAGCGCGGTCTTGCCGACGCCCGGCTCGCCGACCAGCAGCGGGTTGTTGGTGCGCCGCTTGCCGAGCACGTCGATGGCCTCCTCGACCTCGCGCTCGCGGCCGACCAGCGGGTCGAGCCGGCCCTCGGCGGCCAGCTCGGTCAGGTTGCGGCCGAGCTGCGAGAGCCAGGGGTACTGGCGCGGGTCGAGCGCGTGGCGCGAGCGGGGCGCGTGCGCCGGCGACGGGGCCGGGGGACCGCAGTGGTGCGGCGCGCCGGTCGGGTCGGCGCCGAGATCACGGGCCAGCGCGGCCGCGGCCGACTCGAGGTCGCCGGCCAGCGAGGCGTCGTCGTCGGCCGAAGGGGAGGGCGCCGAGCGGGGTGGCTCGGCGCGGCGGGGCGCGGGTCGGGCCGCCACCGGGACGGCGCGGACCTGCTGGTACTTGCGCGGCAGGCCGTTGGCGAAGAGCGAGATGGTCTCGGTGCGGAGCCGGCGCGGATCGACGCCGCAGGCGGCCAGCAACTGGTGGGCGCAGCCGGCGCGCTCGCGGGTCATGGCGGCCAGCAGGTGCAGGCAGTCGATCTCCGAGGCCCCGGAACCCTCGGCGAGCGAGCGGGCCCCGTCGCGGATGGCGCGCGAGACCGCGTCCGGCTCGCGCGGCTTGCCGGCCATCACCGCCAGGATCTTGTCCTCATCGATGCGCTTCTCGCGCAGCAGGATCTCGGCCCGGTTGGGCACCGTGAAGAAGGCCAGGAGCTGGTGGGCGCTGGTGAGCGGCTGGTTCACGCTCTGTGCGATGTCTTCGGCCTCGCTGAGGACCTGGAGCAGCTCCATCGACTCGATGACCGTGGGCATTGCCCCGGAGGTTCCGATATCGGTCGCAACCGGTCAATTTTTCGGCTGATCTTCGGGTTCGGCGGGGGCCACGGCGCCGAAGTCCCTGCTGAGCAGATCCCAGCAGAGCAGCAGCCAGGTCACGGCGTAGGGGAGCGCCTTCAAGGCGAAGCTGTTGGTGACCCGCCTGACCGGGGCGGAGAGGAGGTCGGTCGGCGCCAGGCCGGCCAGCAGGATCGCCACCAGGATGACCACGTTCCTGGGCCGGAAGGGCTCTTCCTGCAGCGCCAGCCAAAGGCCGGCCCCGGTGGCGCAGACCACGTAGGTGGCGCTCTCCGAGCCCGAGCTGAAGAGGACGATGAACATGAGGAGGGAGCCGAGCATGAGGATCCGGAACGGGCGGTGCCGGTACTGCCCGACCCGGACCAGCGGCGCCAGCAGCAGGGGGAAGCCTGCCAGGAAGAACCACGACCCGGGCACCAGCAGGCCGGTGGCTCGCCGGACCAGCCCCGGAATCGAGATGTCCTGGGAGGTGTACAGGACCACGTTCAGGCTGTTCTTGGCGATCAGGACCTCGACCCACTGCTGGTAGCTCCGGAGGACGTACTCCGGAGAGGAGATGGCCATGGGCGCCACCAGCAGCAGGATCGACCAGGCGACACAGCCGGCCACGAAGGTCCTCTTGCTCCTCGCGAAGAGCACCAGCACCAACCCGGCGAGGCTGTAGATCTTGACGAAGGCGCCCATGAGGATCCAGAGGGGCGCGCGGAAGTCGCGACCCTCCTCGACGTCGGCGAAGGTGAGGAGCATCACGGCGGCGATGGCCGGGTTGAACTGGTTCGACCAGTTCGCGTTCAGCAGCTCGACAGTGCAGACCAGGAGCAGCAGGACCCGGCGCTCCACCGTCAGCCCTATGCGGCCGATGGCCCAATAGAGCAGCATCGCCATGGCGACGTTCCAGAGCATGCCGCCCGCCACGTCCGGCAAGAGGGCGAACGGGGCGATCACCAGGCTGAAGAACGGCCCGTAGTGGTTGATGTCGCCGTACTGCTCGGGATGGGCCGTGTAGAGCTCCTCCTGCCCGATGACGTGCCAGAAGACGTGCTTGAAGATCTTGTAGTTGTTGTGCCGGTTCTTGGCGTAGTCGAGCGCGAAGATGGCGGCCGGCAGGAGGATCCAGAGCGCCTGGATGGTGCCAGGCCAGGTGGCGAGCCGCTCCTTCCAGCCCTTGCTCGGCGGACTCATCCCTCGGGTGGTTGGCACTCGACCTCTCCTTGCGCTTGCTGGGCTGGCCTGCCCGCGACCAGGACCTCCCCGGCCTCCCGCCGGCCACTGGCAGGACGGGCAGTATAGGGCGGACCGCGAGAGCGCAGGTGTGCCAGACTGCGCTGGTGAAGAGACTCGTGGTCTGCGCGGACGATTTCGGCCAGAGCCGTCCCATCGACGCCGGCATCATCTCGCTGGCGCGCGTCGGCCGGCTCACCGCGGTGAGCGCCCTGGCGCTCGGCCCGGCCCTCTCCGGCGATCTGCCGGCGCTGCTCGCCACCCGAGTCGAGATCGGGCTCCACCTCGATCTGACCGAGGGGCTGGGAGCCTCGACGTCCACCGGGTTGGGCGGTCTCATCCTGCGCTGCCACCTGGGCCTGGTGGGGCGGCGGGCACTGGCCTCGAGCATCGCCCGCCAGCTCGACGGGTTCGAGCGCGCCGCCGGGCGCGCGCCCGCCTTCGTGGACGGCCACCGCCACGTCCACCAGTTGCCCGTGGTCCGGGGGCTGCTCCTCGGCGAGCTGGCCCGGCGCTATCCGGCCAGGCCGCCCGCGGTGCGGACCACCGTGCCGCGCCGGGGCCGGGGCCCCAAGGCGGCCCTCATCGCGGCGCTGGGCGGGCGGGCCCTGCGCCGGGCGCTCGATCGGGGCGGCTTCCCGCGAAACCTCGACTTCGCCGGAGTCTACGGCTTCGACGCCGGCACCCCGTACCGGGAGCTGGTGCAGGGCTGGCTGGCCTCCCTCGGGGACGGTGGGCTGCTCATGTGCCACCCCGGTGAACCCGGCGACGACGTCATCGGGCCCGCGCGAGTTCGTGAGCTGAGCTACCTGGCCTCGCCCGAGTTCGAGGCAGACTGCGCCGCCGCCGCCGTGGTGCGGGTCGGCTTCGGGGACCTCCGCGGCGCTATCCGCCCCGCGACTTGCGCTGGTATCATGGTCCGATGAACAGCGACGACCCGAGGAAGCCAGGGTCACTGCGCCGACTCACCGTGGTCGTTCCCCTGCACAACGAGGCCGAGAACGTCGGGGAACTGGTACGGCGCGTCTGCACAGCCGTGGCGCCGGAGGCGGGCCGCTGGGCGACCGACATCCTCTTGGTGGACGACGGCTCCACCGACGCCACCCTGGCGCTGGTGGAGGCCCTGCGGGCCGAGGGCTGGCCGGTCGGCTTCCTCCAGTTCAGCCGCAACTACGGCCACCAGGCCGCCATCGACGCCGGGATGCACCACGCCGCCGGTGACGTGGTGGTCACCATGGACGGCGACCTGCAGCACCCTCCCGAGGAGCTGCCGCGGATGCTGCGGGCCTTCGAGCAGGGAGCTGACGTGGTGCAGATGGTCCGCGCGGATCGGGTTGGTGGCCCGAAGGGGCTGCTCTCGGTCTGGTTTTACCGGGCCTTCAACACCATCTCCCACACCCGCCTGGTGCCCAACGCCTCCGACTTCAGGCTGGTGGCGCGCCCGGTGGCCGAGGTCCTCATCCGCATCCCCGAGCGCGACAAGTTCCTTCGCGGGCTGATCCCCTCGCTGGGCTTCAGCCAGGTGCAGCTGGAGTTCGTCGAAGCGCCACGACTCCGCGGCACGCCCACCTTCAACTTCGGCAGCTCGCTGAGGCTGGCCCACAGGGCGATCTTCGACTTCAGCGACGCGCCGCTCGACGCGGTCTTCTACATGGGCATGACCCTGGCGGCGGTCAGCTTCCTGGTCGGCCTGGGCCACGTGATCAAGAAGGTGATGTACTGGGAGGAGACCACGGCCGGTTTCACCGACATCATCACCGCCGTCTTCTTCCTGGGGGGCTGCACGCTGGTGGCCCTGGGCGTGGTGGGCCACTACCAGCGTCTCATCCTCGCGCAGCTGCGCGGCCGGCCGTCCTGGATCGTGCGGCGCCAGGTCGCGCCACTGCCGTCGGCGAGGGCGGGCGCCGCAGCGCCGAGCGCGATTTCCACAACCGAGGAGAAACCATGAGTCATGATCGGAAGCGCCCGTCCCGCCGTATCGCCGCTGGCCTGCTGGTCGCCCTGCTGAGCGCGTGCGGCGGCGGAGGCGGTGGAAGCCCCGGCTCCGGCACCCCCCCGGTGGTGACCCTCCAGTCGATCGCGGTCACGCCCGCCAACCCGTCCGTCGCGGTGGGAACTCCCCAGCAGTTCGTCGCCACCGGGACCTACTCCGACGGCTCGACCCAGGTCCTCACGGCGACCGCCACCTGGAGCTCGTCGCTGATCAGCGCCGCCACCATCAGCAACGTCGCCGGCTCGAATGGACAGGCCACCTCGGTGGCCGCCGGCGCCAGCACCATCACCGCCACCTCGGGCGCGATCTCGGGCTCGACGCTGCTCACCGTCACGGCCCCGGCGGTCACCGCGACCTACCTCTACTACTCGCTGGCCTCGGTGACGCCCCAGACGGCGACCCTGCGCTCGAACGGCACGCTCACCATGGGAACGCTGAACCTGACTAACTTCAGCTTCGGCGGCAGCGCGACCGACCCGTCGGGGACCCTGACCAGTTGGGCCTCGCCGTGGGCCAACTTCAACCAGCCGGTGGTCCACGCCATGCTCTTCTGCGGTACCAACGGCAAGCTGGCCTACGTGCTGATCCGGTCCAGCGCCGCCGATACGAACAGGGTGCCCTCGACGGCCGTCGACCTGCTGGCGGGGATCCAGGGCGCGAGCCAGTACTCGGGCATGGCCATCTACACCGACTGCTCCGGCACCTTCCACACCGCCTGGAACAACGAAAAGCCCCTCGCCAGCTACTACCTCTGGCCGGACGTGTTCACCCACTACAGCGCTGCCTACGTCGCCAACCAGCTGAGCGGGGCGGTGATCTTCCACGAGAACGGCGTCCCGGCCAACCAGGACAACTTCCTCGCGGTCACCTGGCACGGGGCGAGCCCGTTCGAGGTCTGGCAGTGAGGGGGGCTCGCGAGGGCCTGCCTGGTGGGCGCTGCCGGCGGGCGATCGAGAAGCGCAGCGAAGGGGGGAGCTGGTTCGGGCCGAGCCGGGAGAACGGGCGGGGCCAAGTCGGACGGGCGAGTCACGGATCCACTGCGTCCGTGCGGCCTTCTGCTCGCGCTACCCAAATGGCCGTATTCGGGGCTTGACGCGTTTCTGGCACATTCCACCTTCGGGAACTGAGCCGCTGCGTGAAAGCTTTCCAGGCGGCCCATGCTCGCCGCCCTCGCACGTCGCGCTGTGGCGGCTGGGGTCGCGAGGGGTCGGTCGCGAACGCCGCACCTGGGCCATCTGCGTGCGTTTGGCGACCTCCGAAATTGTCGTGAGACGATCGCCGCATGAACTCACACGCGCACCCGACCACTTTCTCGGCCGCGGCTTCGATGCACGGAGCGGCCTCCCCTTCCCTCGCACTCCTGGAAGCACGGCAGCTCCGCGATGCGCTCAAGCTCCTCCTCCGCAAGGAGCAGCACGCCATGGCCGAGTTCCTCGTCGCCCTCTCCGACTTCGACCGGCGGCGCGGCTGGGAGGCGCTGGGGCACGCCAACCTCTTCTCCTTCTTGCAGGTCGCGCTGGGGCTCTCGAAGAGCGCCGCCTTCTACCGCACAAGCGCCGCCGAGCTGCTCCAGGACTTCCCTGAGGTGATCGAGCCACTCCGCGAGGGCCGCCTCTGCCTCTCCACCATCGCCGAGTTGGCCAAGGTGCTGACCGAGGAGAACCGCGCGGTCGTGGCGTCCGCGCCGAAAGCCGACGCACACCCGACCGAGGCCCCTCCTTCGCGAGTTCTGACGTCAGACTTCGCCAATGGGGGAGGCGGCCGGGGCGCCGCCAAGCGCGACGAGATCGTCCCGCTCACCGCCGACGTGCGGCGGGTCCACTTCAACGTCGGTACGCAGGTGGTGAAGAAGCCGCGCAAGACGGTTGCTCCGACCATGGCGCTGACGACCAGCAACTCAGCAACCGAGGGCGGCGCCCCAACCACCTCCGCTGATCCATCCACGACCCTGGCCGCTTCACCGCTCGGTCCTGGCCAGCCGCCGCAGCTCATCGACGACAATCCTCTCAGCGACCATTGACCTGCTCCGGCGGCGGGAAGCGCTCGATCGGGAAGTGCCCCCCATCGTGCACCACCCCATCGACGACGTACGCCGGCGTCCCGCCGAACTCCGCCTGGATCCCGGCTGCGATGTCGTCCGCGAGTCGCGCTGCGGTGGCCGGAGCCGTCAGGCAGGCCCTGAACTTCTCCCCGTCGAGGCCCAGCTGCGCCGCCAGCTGTGCCGCCGGCACAGGCGCAGGCGATTCCTGGCTGGCGAAGAGGGCGTCGTCCATGGCCGCGAACTGCCCTTGCGCCTCGGCGCAGATGGCGGCGCGCGCCAGGTCGCACGCCCCGGGGTGCTTCCGCCGCTTCAAGGCCGGATTGCAGCTCGAGTCGAGCGGGAAGTGGCGGCGGATGACCTGGATGTCCGGACGAATTCTGAGGAGCTCTCCGAGTTCCAGGTGGGCTCGCGCGCAGACCGGGCAGAGGTAGTCGCTGAAGAGCATCGCTGGTCCCGTCGCGGGGGGAAGTGGCGAGGGCACCGGCCCGAGGCCAATGCCTGAGCCCTGGCCCACCCGCACGCGATCCGATTTCGCCTCGACCCGGGGATAGGCGACCACGAGAAGCAGCACGCCAATCACCCCGGCAATCGCCAGGATCGCGGCTCGACGCGGGAACCGCCCCACCGCCGCAAGGTCAGCCCGCACGGCCTCGGCCACGCCAGCCGGCCGGCACGCCAACCCACCGGAAACGAGCAGCCCGAGCGAAGCGGCCCAGGAGCCCGTGCAGAGCAGGCACCAGGCGCCGATCATCGACTTGGAGATGTACGCCAGAGCCAGCGACGCCAGGCTCATGGCTGCGCCAGCCGCAAGAAGGAACCCAGCGGGCCAGCGTGGGTGAAGTCGTCGCGCGGTCAGGCCCCAGGCCGCCAACACGCCGACCACCACCGACCACCTGCTCAGCGCCACCTTGTCGCAGTTGATCTCCTCGCTGATGGTGCAGAAGCTGGTCAATCCTGACGCCGCATCGTGGTGGACGCGGACCAGCATAACCGACAGCAACATGCCGGCCAGCGCCAGCGTGATCGAGGCGGCGAACGCCCCTTGGGTTGAGGAGAACTGGCGGGGGCTTGTCGGCATGAGGACGCAGGGTAAACGCGGCCTGGATCCTCAAGCAAGGGCCGAATCACATGCGGGAGCAACCGCGTGCCCAGCTGTCGTGACGGAGCGGGGAGTGGAGCCGGCTACTCCAGCCCCCGCTCCCAGAGCTCGTCCTCGTCGAGGCCGAGGAAGTGTCCCACCTCGTGGACCAGGGTGGTGGCGATCTCCTCCTCCAGCTCGTCGCGGTCGGCGGCGCTCCGCTCCAAGTTGCGCTGGTAGAGGACGATCGAGGAGGGGAGGTGGCTCCAGGGATCGGCGGAGAGCTTCTGCCCGTAGGGCGCGCCGCGGAAGAGCCCGAGGATGGTGGGCGGCAGCGGCGGATCCGAGTCGAGCAGGTCGTCGTCGGAGGGGAGGTCCTCCACGGTGATGGGCACGTTGGAGAGGTAGCGGCGCACCTGCTCGGGGATCTCTGCCAGCGCACGCTCCACCGCGGCGTCGAACTCCTTCTTGGAGAGGACCGGGTGCTTCGGGTAGCCCTCGGGATCGAGCTTCCTGGCCCGGGAGAAGGCCCGCTCCGCCTCGCGGGCGTCGCCGCGCCGCTCCGCCAGCAGGCCGAGCAGGTGCTGGGCCCTGGCCTCGCGGGGGGCGGTGTCGGCGAGCACCTGCGCCGAGGCCAGCGCAGCGTCGAAGCGGCAGAGCTCGAAGAGGACGGAGGCCCGCTCCAGCATGGCGTCGAGGTGGTCGGGTGCGAGCCGGAGCGCCTCGTCGAGCGCGGCCAGGGCCGCCACGCCGTCTTCCATCTCCATCAGGGCCGCCCCCTCCAGCCAGCGCAGATCGGCCGCCAGCAGGTCGTCGCCCTCGCGACGGGCCTGCTTGGCCCCCTGGCGCGCCAGCGCATAGGCCCGCTCCGCATCCCCCTCCTGCAGGGCGGCCGAGGCGGCTTCGAAGCGGGGATCGGGAGCGTCGGGGTCGGTTGCCACGGGGACTCCTGGGGCCTACCGGTCGCGCGCCGGCGGCAGGTCGTGCGAGGCGATGTAGACCACGTTCCGCGTGGTGCGCTTGCCGCGGTACATGGCGCGGTCGGCGAGGTCGATGATCTCGGCCTTGGAGCTGGCGTGCTCGGGGAAGCTGGCCAGGCCGATGGAGACCGTGACCCGCAACGGCGTCGCCTCCCGGGAGAGGAAGCGGTGGTCCTCCATGGCGCGCCGGATGCGCTCGGCCACCTTGAGGCCTCCGCCCGAGTCGATGCCGGTCAGGACGGTGACGTACTCGTCGCCGCCGTAGCGGACCAGCACGTCCTCGTCGCGGACGCAGGAGCGCAGCACCCGGGCCACCTCGACCAGCAGGCGGGAGCCGGAGAGGTGGCCGTGCTGGTCGTTGATCCCCTTGAAGTGGTCGAGGTCGAGGAAGAGCAGCGAGAAGGGGCGGCCGCTGCCGAGCTCCCTGTCGAGCACTATGTCGAGGTAGCGCGTGTTGTAGAGGTGCGTGAGATCGTCGAGGTAGGCGAGGTGCTCGACCTGCTTGAGCCGGCCGAGGTTGCGCAGCGCCAGCGCCAGGTGGCGGGCCAGGAAGGCGGCGCTCTCCACCGCCTCGCGGGCGGGCTGCCCGGCGGGGAAGGCGAGCGCCGCGCCGATGGTGCCGGCCTCGTCGACCAGCGGCAGGCAGAAGGCGAGCCGGTCAGGGAGCCCGGCCTGGCCGAGTTCGATCAGGGTGGGCTGGCCACCGGCGAGCCCGGCCAGCCGCTCGCGCGCCGCGCCGAGCAGGTCGGCGGCCGCCTGGTACTCGAGGCCGTGCGCGCCGGAGAGGACCCAGGAGCCGTCGGGCGCCAGCTCGGCCAGCAGCGCCGCCTCGGCGCCGCAGGTGGAGGCCACCGCCGCCAGCCCGGCGGGCACGAGGTGGTCGCGGTCGAGGGTGGCCGAGAGCCGCTGGCAGATCTCGAAGAGCTTGAGGTGGGCGCGCAGCGCCATGTTCTCGGCCAGCAGCGCCCGGGTGACCAGGCTGCGGTGGACGGCGTGCTGCAGCGCCTCGGGCGGGACTGGCTTGATCAGGTAGTCGGAGGCGCCCAGCTTCATGGCCCGCACCGCCGGATCGACCTTGTCGAGGGCGGTGATCATCACCACTTCGAGGTTGGGATCGAGCTGCTTGGCGGCGCTGAGCAGGTCGAGGCCGGAGGAGCCCGGGAGGATGACGTCGGAGACCAGCACGTCGAAGCGGCGGGCCTGGAGGATGGCGAGCGCGGCCTCGGCGTCGGCCGCGACCTCGACGTCGAAGCCGGCCCCCCGGAGGTAGTCCGAGTAGACCGTCCGAGCGAATCGCTCGTCGTCGACCAGCAGGACGGCGTGGCTCATTGACGGCAGGGTATCATGACGGCGTGAGCTCACTCCCCTCGGAGCGCAAGGCGCTGATCTTCTCGGCTGGTGGCGTGCGGCTGGCGCTGCGGCTGGCGCAGCTGCGGGAGATCCGCGAGCTGCAGCCGGGGGAGGGCGAGGTGATGACGCGGGGTGCGCCGGTGCCGACCGCCTGGGTCTCGACGGTGCTGGGGCTTCCGGCCGGGACGGCGCGCTACGCGCTGGTCACCGAGGACACGCCGCAGACCGCGCTGCGGGTCGAGGCGCTGCACGGCATCATCGACCTCGCCGACGCCGAGGTCTTCCAGCTGCCGGCTCACACCCTGATCCCCTCGCCGTCCCCGTTCGCCGGGGCGCTGGTCGTGAAGGGCGAGGTGGCGCTGGAGCTGGCGGTCTCCTCTCTCGGGTTCGCGCCGCTGGCGCCCTCCGAAGATCCGCCCGAGCCGCCGCCGTCGCTCGGCGCCTGGCCGGAGCGCGAGCTGCGCTTCACGCGCGGACACCTCACCTTCGGGGTGCCGGTCTCGCTGGTGGTGGCGGTCAGCGACGCGCCCTCGCTGGCGACCGTGCCGCTGGCGCCGCCGTCGCACCGCGGGCTGCTCTACCACGGGCGGGCCATCCACCCGGTCATCGACGTGGGGGTCTTCTTCGGCCTGGCGCCCTCGCTCATCCCCCCGGAGGTGCTGCTGCTCGACGCCGGCGGCGCGGCCATCGGGGTGGTGGCCGACAAGGTGCTGGGGCTCGACCGCGGGCGCGAGGACGACGGGGTGGAGCGGCCGGCGTGGGACACGCTGTTCGCGAGCGGGTAGGGCCACCTCCTAGGCGCCCGTAAAGTAACGAGAATCTTGACATCCGGGAGAGCGCGGCGGTACTTCAATGACAGCCTCATCACCTCCTTCGGGACCCTCCATGCCCAAGAACCTGCTCCTTGCGGACGACTCGGTCACCATCCAGAGGGTGGTCGCCATCACGTTCGCCAACGAGGACTACGCCGTCAGCGTCGTCGCCAATGGCGAGGACGCGGTCGCGAAGGCCCGGGCGGCGCGGCCGGACGTGATCTTGCTCGACGCGCTCATGCCGAAGCTGAACGGCTACGACGCCTGCGCGGCGGTCAAGGCCGACCCGGCGCTGTCCGGGGTCCCGGTCATCCTGCTGGCCGGCACCTTCGAGCCCTTCGACGAGGCCCGCTGCAAGGCGGTCGGAGCCGACGCCTTCCTGCAGAAACCGTTCGAGAGCCAGGCGCTCATCAACAAGGTCCGCGAGTTGGTCGAGGGCAAGGCGCCGGTGACGGCGCCCGGGTCGACGCCGCTCGCCTTCGGCGTCCAGGGCGCAGCGCCCGCGCCCGCTTCCCCTCAGCCGGTCGCGGCCCCACAGCCGCTCGCGGCCTCGCAGAGGGCGCCCGCTGCGCCTCCGCCCGTCGCCGCCCCCGCGGCTCGTCCGCCGCCGGGCGCCTTCCCTCCGGCTGGTGCGCGCCCACCCCCGGGAGCGATGGCTCCCCCCGGCGCCCGGCCGCCAGCAGGCGCCGTCCCGCCGGCCCCGAACCGCCCGTCACCGGGTGCCCTGGCGCCTCCCGGTGCCATGCCTCCTCCCGGAGCCCGCCCGCCTCCCGGTGCCATGCCTCCTCCAGGCGCCCGCCCGCAACCCACCGCGACGCTGCCGTTCGGTGCCATGCCGCCTCCGCCCGCCGCCCGGCCGTTCCCGCCGGCGCAACCGGCGACCGCCGCCATGCCCTTCACCTTCGCCCCGCCCGCGGCGCGCCCGGCGGCCCCTCCGCCTCCCGCCCCGCCTCCGGTGCAGGCGCCCGCCCTGGCGCCTCAACCCGACCGGCGAGACGCGTTCGGCCTCGGCCTCGGGCCGCCACGGCCTGCGGCGGTTCCGTTGCCGCCGCCGCCCCCTCCTGCGCCACCGCCGGCCGCAGGCGATGACGACTGGAGCGACATCGAGGTGACGTCGTCCGAGCCGATCGCCCCGCGCCCACCAGCGGCAGCGGCTCCACCCGCCGCCTTGGCGCCGCCCCCGGCGCCTCCGGCTGCCGTGGCTCTTCATCCCGAGCCCGAGCCGTCGCTCGAGCTCGAGCTCGAGGCCACCCCCAGCTTCGAGCCGATCGACCTGCCGGCCGAGGAGCCGGGCGAGACCACGCTGCTGGCGCCGATGCACGAGTTCGTCCCGGCCGCCGGGACCACCGGACACCAGCCAGCCCCGGCGCCGGTCGAGCCGCCGGTGGCCGCGGCGCCGCCTGCCACACCGGCCGACGGCGGCGAGGCGCTGCTGCGCGAGGCGCTCTCCAGGGCCTCCCGCGACGTGATCGAGCGGGTGGTATGGGAGGTGGTCCCCCAGCTCGCCGAGACCATCATCCGCGAGAACCTCGATCGGCTCATCCAGGCGCGTCAGGGCTGAGCCCCGGCCGCCGAGTCGATCGCCCGAACAACCGGCACCGCCAGCGCCTCCGCCGTGAGCGGACGCCAGTGCCCGTGCCGCCAGGAGCAGACGTGGACCAGCAGAACGATCCGCCGCAGCAGCAGCCCCAGGCCGCGCTGGCCAAGGGGTACGAGCACCGCGAGGTGGAGGCCCGCTGGTACAAGCTCTGGAAGGAGCGCGGCTACTTCCACGGGGACGAGCACGACCAGACGCGGCCGGCCTTCTCCATCGTGCTGCCGCCGCCCAACGTCACCGGCTCGCTCCACCTCGGCCACGCGCTCACCGCCACGCTCCAGGACATCCTCATCCGCTGGAAGCGGCTCTCCGGCTTCAACACCATGTGGCTCCCCGGCACCGACCACGCCGGCATCGCCACGCAGATGGTGGTGGAGAAGGAGCTGAAGAAGACCGAGAAGAAGAGCCGTCACGATCTCGGCAGGGCCGAGTTCCTCAAGCGCGTCTGGGCCTGGAAGGAGCAGTACGGCTCGCGCATCGGCGCGCAGCACGAGGCGCTGGGCGCCTCGCTCGACTGGGAGCGCGAGCGCTTCACGATGGACGAGGGGCTCTCCCGGGCGGTGCGCGAGACCTTCGTGCGCCTCCACGAGGAGGGGCTCATCTACCGGGAGAAGAAGCTCATCAACTGGTGCACCGACTGCCGCACCGCGCTCTCCGACCTCGAGGTGGAGCACGAGGAGGGGCACGCCGGCGAGCTCTGGAGCTTCGCCTACCCGCTGGTGACGCCCACCGGGGGCCTCGCCGAGATCGTTGTGGCCACCACCCGCCCCGAGACCATGCTGGGTGACACCGCCATCGCCGTCCACCCCGATGACGCTCGCTACACCGGCCTCATCGGGCAGAAGGTGCGCCACCCGCTCACCGGGCGCGAGCTCCCCATCGTCGCCGACGCCGTCCTCGTCGACCCGAAGTTCGGCACCGGCGCCGTCAAGGTGACGCCGGCCCACGACTTCAACGACTTCGAGGTCGGGAAGCGCCACGGGCTCGAGTTCCTCACCGTGATCGGCTTCGACGGCAGGATGACCGCCGCCGCCGGGCCGGTGGCGGGGCTGGATCGGTTCGAGGCCCGCAAGGAGGTCAAGCGCTTGCTGGCCGAGTTGGGGCTGGAGCGCGGCAGCAAGCCCAACCCCATGGCGCTGGGGCGCTGCCAGCGCTCGCAGACGGTGCTGGAGCCGCTCCTCTCCGACCAGTGGTACGTGAAGATCGCGCCCCTGGCCGGGCCGGCCATCCGCGCCGTGGAGGAGGGGAAGACGCGGTTCGTCCCCGCGCAATGGACCAACACCTACATGGCGTGGATGCGCAACATCCACGACTGGTGCATCAGCCGCCAGCTCTGGTGGGGCCACCAGATCCCGGCCTGGTACTGCGCCGACGGCCACGTCACGGTGGCCCGCTCGACGCCGGCCGCCTGCTCGACCTGCGGCAGCGCGGCGCTCCGGCAGGACGAGGACGTGCTCGACACCTGGTTCTCCTCCGGCCTCTGGCCCTTCTCCACCATGGGCTGGCCGGACCGGACCGAGACCCTCAAGACCTTCTACCCGACCTCGGTGATGGAGACCGGCCACGACATCATCTTCTTCTGGGTGGCCCGGATGATGATGATGGGCATCCACCTGATGGGCGAGGTGCCGTTCAAGACCGTCTACCTCCACCCCATGGTGCGCGACTCCAAGGGCCAGAAGATGTCCAAGACCAAGGGGAACGTCATCGATCCGCTCGATATGGTCCATGGCGCGCCGCTCGAGACCATCGTCGAGCACGCATCGACCGGCGTGGCGTACGAAGACGCGCTCAAGAAGTTCAAGGGCGCGTACGGACAGATTAGCGAAATGAC
>JANYBC010000142.1 GCA_025360965.1 Anaeromyxobacter sp.
GCCAGGATCGCCGCCGCTGGCTCGGGCGCCAGGGTCGCCGAGAAGACCGCTTCGTCTCCGTCTTCGGGGTACTCCACGAACTCCACCGACGAGAAGAGCCGCAGCCCGTTGAGTCGCCGATGCACCTCTTCGATGTCCGGCCCGCCGTCCATGTCGCCCCCGGGGCGTCACCATAGATCGGCCACCTCCAGGTTCAAGATGGTTCCCGGTGGCTCACGCCACGGCGCCCTCGGGAGACCCCCGGCTCGTTCGGACTGGAGAGCGTCTTCGCCTTCGTACGGTTCAGGTCCCAGCCCGTCGGATCTCACTGGACTCGGCTGGTCCTTCCTCACGGAGCGAGGCGAGCACCCCCACCTACAGGTAGGGGGCTCGCCAGAGGTGCGACTGCATGCAGGGGAACTCGGCCGCTGCGCGGCCTTCATCTCCCACTGCACCAACCTGGCGAGCCCCCTGATGCGCCCCATCGGCGCGCTCTCTTGCGCGAGGAGAAGAAGATGAAGAAGAAGCCCAAGTACGTCCTCATCCACGGCATCAAGATGGACCCGCGCCTCCACGCCGAGGCGGTTCTCACCGGCGGCGTCACGGTCGGCTTCGACGACGCCGTTCCCTACGACAAGGAGTACCCCTGGCTCTTCGACGAGCTCGGCCCCATCGAGACGCTCCACGCCGCGACCTGGAACCTCCTGAAGGGCGGCCTCCGCCCGAAGAAGGACGGCGAGATCATCCACCACATCGACGGCGACAAGCTGAACTGCACCATCGAGAACCTGGGGATTGGAACGCCCAAGATCCACGGCCTCGCCCATGCCGCCAAGCGCCAGAGGCTCACGCCGCGCAAGCGGTGGCACCTCGGCGGCCTCTTCCGGCCGCAGGCGGAGAAGGAGGTGCGGGATCTCGGCTTCATCGAGGAGCTCCGCTACCGGGAGCAGATCCTCGCCCGCGAGGCGAAGCGCGCCGAGGACGCCGCCCGGTTCCGGGCGTGGGTCGAGGCAGCGCGCTCCCCCGGCGGGTCGCCTTCGGCCCCGTCGGAGCCAGGTCCAGCCGCCCCGCCCCCAGTGCTCGACCTCGCCGCCGCCGAGAAGCTGCTGGCCGCCGCCTTGCCGCGCCTCCGCGCCGAACTCGACCACCTGGACAGCGGCGATAAGATCCCCCCGCCCGCCAGCCGTCCCAGGCAGCGAGACCGTCTCCTCGGCATCGGGCGCATCCGGCGCGGCTGCACGCCCGGCGAGGCGGCCATGGTGCGGCTGCTCGTGAAGCACCGGCTCGACCTGGCCGCCGCCGCCGCCGAGGCGAAGGTCCCCGTCTTCCTGGCCGAGAAGATGAGGAAGACGACGGCGGTGGACCTCGCCATCAAGAACTGGATCGACTGGGGCCGGCTGCCGCCGCCCTGCGCACCGAAGAAGCTCAGGCCCTACAAGGCCAAGGACCGTCTGGCGGGGTGACGGTCACGACCGTCAGCGCCCGCCGGCCTTGCCGTCCTTGATGACGATCTTGGTCGGGCCACCCACGGTCACCGTCGAGCCGGTCTCGGTAACCGTGACAGAGCAGGGGTAGGGCCCGGAGCGACCGCAGTTCACGCAGGTGCTCCGCGAGCCCACCTTGACGGTGGTGCTGATGCCGCCGCACTTGATGAAGACCGAGTACCCGGTGGCATCGCTGTTCTGGATCTCGAAGGTCGAGGCCCACGCTGAGCCGGCGGCCAGCAGCACCAGCAGCGCAACGGCCAACCTGGGTGTCTTCGCTCGGGTCATGATGTTCTCCTTGCGGGCCGCAACGGGCACGCGGATGTAGGATCGAAGCGGCTTCACGCTGCGACGTAGAGGTCCTCGGCCTCGTCCAGCACCTGGTCGCGGAAGTAGCGGCTCAGGAAGCCGGGGGTGCTGAGGTCCACCCTCCGACCGATGAGTGCCGACAGCTCCGCCTCCATCGAGAAGAAGGCGAGGCCGGGGACGTGGCCCGTCTCGAACTCCACCAAGACGTCCACGTCGCTCTTCGGGGTGAAGTCGTCACGCAGCACCGAGCCGAAGAGCGCCAGGCGCCGGACGCGGTGGCGCCGGCAGAACGTGGCGACCGCCTCCCGGTCGAGCTGGAGCTTCGAGGGCACGGCGCCATCCTAATCCAGGCGAGTAGGCCCACCCTCCAGGTCGCCTGGTCCCGGGTGGGACCGGGGTGCCTTGCAAGGCCCCCGCCTCGTCGCTATAACCATGACCGGAGCGTGGTCATGGTTTCGGAATCCCTCGTCGCAGATTTCACCCTCAAGGAGACGTCCGTCCTCTCCGGCGCCACGGAGAAAGCGATCCGGCACGCGCTCGCGTCGCGGGTGGTCCGGGCGTCCCGCTCGGGCGGGCGCCGCACGTTCGGCCCGAAGGACGTCGTCTACTTCTTCCTCCTGAACGAGCTGCCGCTCGGGGTCGGGCTCGACAAGAGCCTGCGGAAGGAGCTGTTCGACCTCCTGGCCGCCGACAAGGAGCGCGCCGGCCGGTGGCGGCGCGAGGCGCACCGGCTGGTCCTGGAGGGCGAGGTCCCGGTGGTCCTGCCGACCGACGAGGTGGTGAAGAGGGTCGAGGAGCGCGTCGGTACCTTCCTGCGCGGCCGCAGCCGGGTCGTCTCCCGCCCCGAGATCCTGGGCGGCGAGCCGGTCTTCGAGGGCACCCGCGTCTCGGTGCGGTTCGTGGGCGAGCGGGCCCGTAAGGAGACCACAGCCGCGCTTCTGGAGGACTACCCGGCCCTCGCCGCCGAGGACGTCGAGTTCGCCCGCATGTTCGTGGCGCTGGGCCGGCCGCCCGGCCGCCCGAAGAAGAAGCTCAAGTTCGTGCGCGGGTGACGGGTGAACCTGCTCATCGACGAGAACCTCTCGCCGGAGCTGGTGAAGCACCTCGCCGCGAAGGGCGTGGCGGCCGTCCACGTGGCCCACATCGGGATGCCGGGGGCGTCGGACCCGGAGGTCTGGCGTTACGCCTTCGAGCACGACCAGCTCGTGGTCACCATCAACGCCGCCGACTTCCTGTACCTGGCGGAGACGGTGGAGCTGCACCCCGGGCTCGTGGTGCTGCGCACCGTCGGCGGGCTCACCCGGGCGGAGCAGTGGGCCTGGGTCGAGCCGGTCATCGACCGCCTCCTCGCCACTGGCGAGACGCTGGTGAACAAGGCGGTGGTGGTGACGGGGAAGGGCCGGTTCACCACGGTGGACATCCCGAAGCCGTAGCAGCCAACCGCCCGCCATCTTTAGTGTTCCCACAGGTCTCGCCCAGGCGGACCATGGGGTCATGGACCCCTCGGCCCCGCCTCCCCGCACTCCCGCCCAAGTCGCCGCCAGCCGCCTGAACGGCGCGCGCTCCGCCGGCCCGGTCACCGCCCTCGGCAAGGTGGCGAGCGCGGTCAACGGCATCATCCACGGCTTCTCCGCCCACGGCGCGCTCATGGCGGGCGAGACGCTGGCCATGTACGAGACCAACCTGGCCATCTGGTTCGAGTCGCTCCGACCAGCCTCCGCCGCCGAGGCCAAACTGGTGGCGCGGCTCGCGGACACGGACTTCAGGCAGGGGCGGCTCGCCCGCGCCGAGGAGCGGCTGGTGGCCGGCACGGTGGAGGCGCAGGTGAAGGGCTCGCCCGCCCACGCGGCGCTAGGGAACGCCACCGAGGTGCTCGTGGCCGTCCAGGGGCTTGTGGCCCTGGCGGAGTCGGTCCCGCCCACGGTGGACG
>JANYBC010000180.1 GCA_025360965.1 Anaeromyxobacter sp.
CTAGGCCGCGCCCTTCTGCAGGCCGAGCGGCGTCAGCGCGTCGAGGCCGGCCGCGACGCAGGCCTCGAACTGGGCGGGCGAGCGGAGCGAGGTGCCGTTGGCGGCGTCCTCGGCGGCGAACTCGATCACCACCGCCTCGACGCCGGTGAGCGGCCGCCGGGCGCCAAGCAGCACTCCGCCGTGCTCGCGGTAGAACTCAGCGTAGGACTGGCAGTAGAGCCGGTAGAGCTGGGTGGTCGTCATGGGCACGCCTCCTGCTGGCGCCATCCCCACCCGACCGACCCGCCCACGAAGCGCCAGACACCCCAAATATGATCTTGCGATCTCCGGGATGCAAGCCCGGCGGGTGCCAATTCGGTGACGGTAGGTGAGGATCGCACCCCGGCGCTCAGGGCCGGGCGCGCAGGTACTGCCTCGGCCAGGGCCCCTCGGTCCCGAGTTCGACGGCGGCGCGCAGCGGGAAGTGGGGGTCCCGCAGCAGTTCCCGCGCCAGCAGCACCAGGTCGGCGCGCCCCTCGGCGACGATCCCGGCGGCCTGCGACGGGGTGGTGATCATGCCGACCGCGGCGGTCGGGACCCCGGTTTCCCGCCGCACCCGCTCGGCGAACCCCACCTGGTAGCCGGGCGCGACCGGGACCTTGGCATATGGGACCAGTCCGCCTGAGGAGCAGTCGATGAGGTCGGCCCCCAGGCTGCGTAGCCCGCGCGACAGCTCGACGGTCTCGTCCGGCGTCCAGCCACCCTCGACCCAGTCGGTGGCCGAGACCCGCACCAGCAGCGGCAGCGCGTCGGGCAGGGCCGCCCGCACCGCCGCCACCACCTCGCGGGTGAGGCGCGTCCGGCCGGCGAAGTCGCCGCCGTAGCCGTCGCTGCGCCGGTTGGAGAGCGGGGAGAGGAACTGGTGGAGCAGGTAGCCGTGGGCGGCGTGGACCTCGACCGCCTTGAAGCCGGCCGCCACCGCCCGCCTGGCCGCCGCGGCGAAGGCGGCGATGACACCGCGCAGCCCGGCCTCGTCGAGCGCCGCCGGGACCGGGTGGCCCTCGGCGAACGGCAGGGCGCTCGGCCCGACCACCCCCCAGCCGCCGTCGCGGGTGAGTGGCGCGCCGCCCTGCTCCCAGGGCGGTCGCACCGAGGCCTTTCGTCCGGCGTGGGCCAGCTGCAGGGCCGGGACCGCACCCTGTGACTCGACGAAGCGGACGATGCGGGCCAGCGGCTCCTGCTGGGCGTCGTCCCAGAGGCCGAGGTCGGCCGGCGAGATGCGGCCGCGGGCCTCGACCGCGGTGGCCTCGAAGATCACCAGGCCAGCGCCGCCGGTGGCGAAGCCGCCCAGGTGGACCAGGTGCCAGTCGCTGGCCAGGCCGTCGCTGGCCGAGTACTGGCACATGGGGGAGACGCCGATCCGGTTGCGGAGCGTGACGCCGCGGAGCGCCAGGGGCGAGAAGAGCATGCGGCCATCATCGCCCGACGAGCTTCTCGAAGGCTACCTGCCGGCCGGGTCCTTGGCGGCGGCCGCTGCGGCCACCCCCGGCTGGTAGGTGACGCCGGCCGAGGCGATCCAGACGGTGCTCTGGTAGGTGCCCGGGATCGACGCGCCGTCGAGCGGTGCCGTCACCTGATCCATGAAGCCGCGGAAGTAGGTGGCGTTGACCACCAGCGACGGCGAGACCTTGAAGCCGAGGCCGGCCGAGAGCGCCCAGGTGCTCGAGTCCGGCAGCGTCGGCGAGTAGGTCTTCGGATCGAGTCCGGAGATGTCGCGCAGCAGCCCGGCCCGGACCACCAGCCTGTCGGTGGCATCGAACTCGCCGCCGACACGGAAGGTCATGCCGTTCGAGTAGTTGCGCGGCACCGGGAGGACCAGCCCGGCGGAGCCGATGAAGGTGTCGTCCTTGTAGACGCTGTAGAAGTTGTAGGTGAAGCCGAAGGTGAGCAGCACCGGCCTGGCCACCTGGTAGGCAGCGGCGAAGTTGAGGACCGAGGGGTAGGTCAGCTCGTGAGTCACGCCCTGGTCGGTCACCGCCGGGGCCAGCCCGCCGGGGACGCTGAAGTGGCCGTCGCCCTTGAGCTTCATCTTGCCCTGGTACTTGAAGTCGAAGGCCAGGGTGAGCGGGATGGAGGTGTTCGGCTTGATCTCGGCCGAGAGGCCCCAGGCCAGGGCGCCGCCCTTGGTGGCCAGCTCACCGTAGGCGCCCGGGGTCGGCTGGACGCCCTGCTTCAGGTACTCGGTGCCGTAGTAGTAGATGAGGCCGGCGCCGAGCCGGAGCTGGTCGCTCACCTCGTAGCCGCCGGAGAGGTAGCCGGCGTAGATTTTCCGGTCGACAGTGATGATCTTGCCGCGGCCGGCCCAGTCCTCCTCCCAGAAGACGTTGCCGCCGCCCGGGACGTTGATGCCGCCGCCGACGCCGACCTTGCGGCCCCGGAACTCCCAGCCGTAGGAGGCGAAGAGGGCGACCGGCGGGACCGGCTTGAGCTTGGTCTTGGCCGAGGTCGGGAAGTAGGCCCCGCCGGTGATGTCGGTCCACTCGGTGCTGAGGATCAGCACCGAGGCGTTGAGCGACAGGTTGAG
>JANYBC010000149.1 GCA_025360965.1 Anaeromyxobacter sp.
CGGTGGATGGAGAGCTTCTCGAGCAGGCCGGAGAGCTCGGGCTTGAGCAGGAAGACTCCGATCGAGCCGGTCAGGGTGGAGGGCTGGGCGAAGATCCGCTCGGCCCCGACCGCCACCAGGTAGCCGCCGCTGGCGGCGAGATCGCCCATCGAGGCGATGACCGGCTTCTTCTCCCTGGCCTTCTTGACGGCCCGCCAGATCAGATCCGAGGCCGCCGCGTCACCGCCCGGGGAGTCGATGCGGAGCACGATGGCCTTCACCTCGCTCGCCTCGGCCGCGGCGTTGAGCTGGTCGACGACGCTCTCGGCGCCGCTCATCCTGCCGCTGCCGAGCGGCTCGCGGCGGCTCCGGCCGCCCGAGATGACCCCTTCCAGTCCGATGATGGCGATGACCGGCCGGCGCCCCCAGGTGCGGGCGTCGCGCCACGGGGCCGGGTGGTAGCCGTCGTCGACGTCGAGCGAGCGGCCCGAGGCCTTGCGGGCCCAGCCCTCCACCTCGTCGGGCCAGAGCAGCGCGTCCACCAGCCGCTCCTTGAGGGCCTCGGCGGCGGAGAAGACCCCCCGGTCGAACAGCGTCCGCACCGCCGCCGGCTCGAGCTTCCGGCTCGCGGCCACGTCGGAGACCAGCCTGTCGAAGACGTCGTCGAGGAGCGCGCCGGTCATCTCCTTCGACTCCGGCGAGGGGCCGGTCCGGGTGAGCGGCTCGGTGGCGGTCTTGTAGCCACCGGCCCGCGCCACCTCGACCACCACGCCGAGCCGGGCCAGCCCATCCTTCAGGTAGTACTGGCTGGCGGACAGGCCGTTGACCATCAGGGTGGAGGACGGGTTCATGGTCACGCTGGAGGCGGCGCTGGCGAGCCAGTACGACCTGAGCGAGCCGCCGTTCAGGTAGGCCAGCACCGGCTTGCGCTGGCGCAGCCGCTGGATGGTGGCGCGCAGCTCCTCGACCTTGCCGCCGCCGACCGGGAGTTCGCCGATCTCCAGCACCACGGCGCCGACGCTGGTGTCGTCGGCCGCCTCCTCCAGCCGGCGCACCAGGTCGCCGAAGGGGTCTCGCCCCGAAGCCTCCAGGAAGAGGAAGCGGTGCGGCTCGAGCTCGGCGGCGAGGGCGAGGCGGGGGGCCGTGGCGGGGCGCGGCGTGGAGGGGTAGCGCTCGGAGGAGAGGCGGACTCCGGCCAGCCAGCGGGTGTCGCCGGTGGCCTGCATGGCGCCGGCCGTGGCGCCGGCGTGCGGCCCGTTCCAGGTGAGCGAGAGCATGGCTGCCTGGTCGTTCTGCGGGAGGGTCGGCGTGGCCTTCCCGAGCGGGAAGCGGTACTGCGCCGACAGGGCGACGCCGTTGGTCAGCTCGAGCGCCAGCCCGACGGCGCCGGCGGTCACGTCGAAGTCGCCCGTCGCCTTGTCGCTGGCCAGCGCGTCGGCCGAGAGGGTGATCGAGTCGTCGAGGAAGCGAACGCCGACCCCGACGTCGTATCGGACCGGGAGCCGGGCGCCCTGGAACCTCGCGTCGAGTCCGAGGGCCGAGGCGCCGAGCGAGAGGTGACGCCAGGGGCGCAGGGTGAGGCCGATGTCCCAGGCGTGCATCGGCTCGATGATCGGGTCGGGAGAGTTCCACCAGCGCCAGGCGAGGCCGAGCGAGGCGACCCGTCCGTCGGAGAGGGCCAGCCCAAGCGTGGTGAGCCGGTAGCGGGCGCCGCCCTCGGGGCGGACCCACTCGACCGAGAGGGCGGGGCCGAAGGGGCCGAGCGGCCCGGCGGCGTAGAGGCCGTCGCCGTCGGCGCTGTTCACCCCGTGTCCCTCGAGGTGGAAGTACTGCAAGGCCGGGGCATGGAGGAAGCCGACGCCGGCCGGGTTGACGGAGGTGGCGGTCGCCTCCTCCGCGACGGCAACCCCGGCGATGGGGAGCGGCAGCCCGTACCCGGTCGGAGCGCCGAGCCTCTGGACCTGGGCCGTCGCGGGGGACGCGCCCAGCGCGACGGCCGCGAGGAGGGAGGCGAAGACGGCGCGGCGAGGAGGGAGGGTCAGCTGGCGATCGAGCATGCCGGCATCATACGAGGAGACCCGGCAGGACGGGTCTCCCGCACGGGGCGGACGCCCGCGGCCGCCGGGGCGGCTAGTCGGTGCCGGCGTCCTCGACCAAGCGGATCAGGGTCTCGTCGAGCGGCACCAGGTTGCCGGCGCGGTACTGCTTGAAGACGTCGAGCAGCTGCTCCTTGTGGGGGCGCACCTTCCCGATGGGGCAGAGCTCCCACTCCTTGATCGGCTCGTCGCAGTAGCCCATCCGCTTGTCGCCGCACTTGGGCTGCAGGTAGCCGCCGATCTCCGGCACCGCCTTCATCACCTCGCGCCGCATCATGGCCACCATCTGGCGGATCTCCCACTGCGCCCGCCAGCAGAGCCGCAGGTCGGCGATGTGGAGCAGCTCGGTGAAGTTGACCATCACCTGGAAGTTGGTGGGCGTGGCGTTGGGAAGCACGAAGCGGGCGTCCTCGGCCGGGATCCCCTTGGCCAGCGCCTC
>JANYBC010000223.1 GCA_025360965.1 Anaeromyxobacter sp.
ATCGCACGCGCCGTGCCACTCTTTCCCCTACGGAATTCCGCGGACTTCCACGCGCGCTGCACTGCTCCTCCGGCCGCGCCGCGGACCTCCGTCCGCGAAACTACTCTCGGTCGGGGCGGGGCGGCAACCCCTCCTCGAGCAACTGCAGCGCGATCGACAGCGCCTTGCGCGCCTTGTCGCGGACCTTCTCGTCGCCCTTGATCTTCAAGTAGGCCTTGACGACCCGCTCCTCGTTCTTGGAATTGGCGGCCTCGAGCTCGGTGATGCGACGCTTCAGCTCGGTGGACCGCTTCTCCACCTCGGAACGCGCGCCATTGACCTCGCCGCGTGCCACGACCAGCTCGGTCTCGAGGCGCTCCACCTCGCGCTCGACTCCACCCAGCCGCGCCGCCGCGGCCTGGACCGCGACCAGCTCGGCCAGTTTGGCCGCCAGCGCAGCGGCAGACTGCTCGGCCACGCGCCGCTGTCCAGCGGCTTCCTGATCCGCGGTGCGGCTGCGTGCATCGGCCGCCGCAGCCTTGGCCTCTGCGGACGCGACCCTCGCCTCCGCAGCCGTCACCCGGGCCTCGGCCGCCTCGGCGCGCGCGCCGGCCTGCCGCGCCTGCTCCACCGCCCGGCGCGACTCCTCTCGCACCGCCTTGGCGTCGCCATCGGCCTTCCTGGCCTGCCCGGCCAGGGCATCCCCGCGCGCCTTCGCGGAGGCCAGCTCGGCCTCCTGCTCTCCGAGGGCCGACTCGGCCTCCTCGGCCCGGCGCACCGCGGCCTCCACCTTCTCCTTCAGCTCGCGGACATCGGTCTCTCGCGACGTGAGCGAGGCCCGCCGTTCAGCCAGCTCGGCTTCGAGCCTGGCCAGCTCGGCGAGGTTGCCTCCGGGGTCACGCATGGCGCCCGCCGCGATCGGCGCCGCCGGCGGTTCATCGATCCCGGCGAAGGCGTCGAGCGCGTCGAACGCCGACGGGCCTGACTCCGGCGACGGGTCGGTCAGGGCTCCGAGCGCCAGGTCGGCGTCGTCCGCGAGGCCTCCCAGATCGGCGCGCGCAATCGACTCGTCCTCGTCCGGGAGCGAGGCCGAGGCCGCGTCGAGGTCCTCGGACGTGACCGGGCGGTCCACTCCCATGGCCTTCTCGATCGCGTCGTCCGCGGCCCTGGCCTCGGCGTCGGTGTCCATGCCGGGGCGAGGTCCAGGTGATGGCTCCTGGGACCGGCTGGTGGCCGGCCGGGGCGCTGGCGTCGCCGAGAGTCCGTCGAAGGCGTCGTCGAGGAGCCTGAGATCATCATCGAGGATGCCCGCTCCGGACGCGGCCGCCGCAGGCTCGTCGGGGAGGGAGTCGAGATCGAGCGCCGGCAGCTCCTCTCCGGGCTCGGCGGCGAAGGTCTCCAGGCCGAGTTCCTCCTCGAGGCTCACCACCTCCTCCTCGCCGTGCCCGACCGTCTCCAGCCCCTCCAGGGCCTCGGGCGGCGGGCCGCCCTCCGGCATGCCGATCAGCCTGGTGAGCCTCTCGAGCAGCACGGCCGGCACGTAGGGCTTGATCAGGTACTCCTCGGCGCGGACCTTGAGCTTCTTGTGATCCTCGAAGACCTCGTCGGTCGCCTCGGAGCTGGTGAGGATGAGCGGAATTCCCTTGAGCGCCTCCTCTTTCTTGATCTTGTTGCAGATCGAGTAGCCAGAGAGCTTGGGAAGCTCGACGCAGAGCACGATGGCGTCTGGCCGCAGGTCCAGGGCGAGGTCGAGGCCATGCTTCCCGTCACCGGTGACCCGCGCCTGGAACCCGATCGCCTCCAGAGCGTCGGACAGCTCGGTAGCGAAGGACGCGTCGTTCTCGATGAGCAGGATGGTCTTCGACATGAGCTTCCCTGGCTGCACGTACGTGAGCCGGAACAGCCGCGATGAGCACGCAGCGCTCCGGAAAGATTGGAAAAAGTGTACGGGGACGGGCCGGGGGTGTCAAAAAGCCCCACGACGTTTTGGGAACCATCCAGCCCTGCGCCGGTAGCGGAGGGGCTACGGCTCGGGGGTCGAGGCGCGGACCATCTGGATCAGGTCCTCTTCACCGGAGTCGGAGACCAGCGAATAGACCGTCTGGTCCTGCCGCCAGACCACAGTGTTGTAGCCGCGGGAGTTGATGATCCGCGCGTGACGGAGCCCGATTTCGACGGCGCGCCCCCCGGCATCGAACCGCCCGTCCGGGTCATCGACGATGAAGAGCCCGGCCTGACGGCCCCGGGGCAGGTCGTACTTGATGTAGGCCGCGGGGAGCTCGCGGAGGTTGGAGAGCCGCGCGCCGACCACCTTGGCCTGCTGGCCGGCGAAGTGCGGGGCCTTGGGCTTGAAGTCGAGCTTGCCGGCGAACCAGCCCGGGATCGCCTCCGCACCAACCGACGCGGTGGTCACCTCGAGCGGCAGGTCCCGGTGATGCTTGCGGACCGCCTCCTCGACCAGCAGGCCGCTCGGCGCGTGGCTGGAGACGATCACCAGCGCCGCGGCGGCGGCGGCGGCGGCGGCGGCGAGCGGGAAGGGTGAGAGCAGTCGGCGCCAGAGCGGACGGCGCTCCTGCTCCAAGGCGGCGGAGATCCGCTGTCGCAGCGCCTCGGGCGCGCGGCCGGCCCGGGTCGTCGGTCCCATCGCCGCCCGGAGCGCGGCCCTCAGGGCGGAGCGGGCCCTTCGCTGGGAGGCGGCCAGCGCCTCGCACCGGGCGCAGCCCGAAAGGTGGGCCTCGGCCTCGACGCGCTCGAGCGGCTCGAACTCATCGTCGAGGAAGGCGTCGACCGAGCGCTCGAACTCGCCGCAGTCCATGGACCGGAAGGTGGTGGCGTCGGGGCTCACGTGGCCGCCCCGGTCCCACCGCGGCGACGGCGGTGCTCGGCCAGGTCCTCGACGCTGGCCTCATCCTCGCTGACGAAGCCCGACTCGACGGCGTAGCCGGTCAGGGCCTTCTGGAGCAGGCGGCGACCGCGGAAGAGCCTGCTCATCACCGTGCCGACCGGCACGTCGAGCACCTCGGCGATCTCCCGGTAGGAGAACTCCTGCAGGTCGGCGAGGATCACCACCATGCGGAAGTCGATGGGGAGGGCATCCACCGCCTCGAGCACGTTCTCCGAGAGGACCCGATCGAAGTACCAGCGCTCCGGGTCGGCGGCCGCGTCAGAGGCGTCGCGCGAGACCAGCTGTCCCTGCACCGCCGCCTGCTCGGGGCCGTCGACCAGCGACCGCTCCTTGTTGGCGCGCCGGTAGCGGTTGATGAAGGTGTTGGTGAGGATCTTGAACAGCCAGGCCTTGATGTTGGTCCCGCGCTCGAACCGTTCGAAGAAGCGGTAGGCGCGCAGCAGGGTGTCCTGGACCAGGTCCTCGGCGTCCCGCTCGTTCCGGGTGAGCCTGACCGCCGCCCCGTAGAGCGCGTCGAGGTGGCGCAGCGCCAGCCCCTCGAACTCGTGGCGGGTCAGGTCGTTCTGCCGGTCGTCGAACAGTCCCATTCACTCCTATCAACCGGCCGCCGTCGGCGGTGATTCCCGCTGCCGCCGATTCGTCGAAACGCCAGCGAATATAGCCGGTTCTGCACCCCCGTGCTATGCCTCGCCCGCCATGCCGAACCTCCTCTTCGCCGACGATCAGGGCGTGGTCTACGACCACCCGGAGTTATTGGCGGCGGTCCGCTCCGGCGACGACCTGCTCAGCCCCCCGGAGCGTCCTATCCCCCTTCCGGAGGGGGCGACCCTGGCCATGCTCCCCGGCCGGCGACCAGTCGGCATCGACCCGGCCACCGGTCAGCTCAGCACCCTCGACGAGGTCCGCGTCGGCCGCCGCCGCATCGTCCCGCACGCCGTCGGCGCCACCTTGCCGCCCGGCTTCACCCGGACCTTCCTCCCGGCCGTGGCGAAGAAGGCGCTCGCCATCGCCGGCGACGCCCCCATCCTCCCGCAGTGGGCCTACACCGCCGCTGCCGCCACGCCAGGCGGGTTCGTCGCCTGGGCGCTGCGAACCGATCGCCGCGCCCACTGGAGCCCTGCCCGCCACTCGACGCCGGACCTCGCCGCCAAGGTCGCCGCCCGCCTCGCCGCCACACCAAACCCCATCTACCGGCAGCTCTCCCGCTGCGCCCTCGACTGGCGCTGCTTCACGGCCCAGAACACCTTCTACGGCCGCGACGAGGGGGCCATCCCCTCCTCGGCCCGCTGCAACGCCGCCTGCATCGGCTGCCTCTCCGAGCAGGACGACGGCATGCCCCCGTCCTCACACGAGCGGATCGACACCCCGCCCACCGCCGAGGAGATGGCCGAGGTGGCCATCCACCACCTCACCACCGCCCGCGGCAAGGTGATGGTCAGCTTCGGCCAGGGCTGCGAAGGCGAGCCGCTGCTGCGCTGGAAGGAGATCGCCCGCGCCGTCAAGCTCATCCGCGCCGCCACCTCCCGCGGCTCGCTCCACTGCAACAGCAACGGCTCGCTCCCCGACGCCCTCGGCGCGCTCTGCGAGGCCGGCCTCGACTCGGTCCGCATCTCGCTCAACAGCGCGGCGCCCGACCTCTACGCCGCCTACTACCGCCCCACCGGCTACGGCCTGCCCGACGTGGTCCGCTCCATCGAGACCGCCCGGCGCCACCGCGCCTACGTCGCCCTCAACCTGCTCACCTTCCCTGGCGTGACCGACCGTGAAGGTGAGGTCGCCGCGCTGGCCCGGCTCGTCAAGCGCACCAGGGTGGACCAGGTTCAGACCCGCCCGCTCGCCATCGACCCGGACGTCTACCTGGCGGTGGCCCGCGGCCGCGGGGCGGGCGGACCGGCGCTGGGTGTGAGACAACTGGTCAAGGCACTGCAGGCGGCCCGGCCCGGGCTGGTGGTCGGGAACTTCTCGCGGGCCAGGCTGGAGCGGGCCAGGTCCAGGCCGCCGGCGAAGCGCACCCGAAAGACGAGGCACTAGATGGCCGGTGAACCGAGGCTCGAGCTTCAGAAGGACCTGGCGCGCCACCTGCGCGCCGGCCACCCGTGGGTCTTCCGCAAGGCGATCGTCAAGCAGAACAAGGGGATCCCGGCCGGCACCATCGTCGACGTGGTCGAGGGCAACCGCTTCGTGGCCCGCGGCTACTACGACCCGCTCTCGCCCATCACCGTCCGGGTGCTGACGCGCGAGGAGGGCGAGACCGTCGACGACGCCTTCTGGCGCCGCCGCGTGGCCCGCGCCCTGGCGCTGCGCAAGGAGCTGGTGCGCGGCACCGACGCCTACCGTGTGCTCCACGGCGAGTCGGACGGCCTGCCCGGCGTGGTGGCCGACCGCTACGACCGCTTCGTGGTCATCAAGCTCTACTCGGCCGGCCTCACGCCGTGGCGCGCCGCCATCGTCGAGGCGCTGCGCGCCGAGTGCGGTGATCTCGCCGGCGTCTACGGCCGCGACGAGATCCCGCGCGACGACGACGACGAGGGCACCGCCAAGGAGGGGCGCGTGCTCTGGGGCGCCGAGCCGCCCGAGCAGCTCACCATCGACGAGCATGGCATGAAGATCCTCGTCGACGTTCGCCGCGGCCAGAAGACCGGCCTCTTCCTCGACCAGCGCGAGAACCGGCGGCTGGTGCGCGAGCTGGCCCGCGGCCGCCCCGAGGCCCTCAACCTCTTCAGCTACACCGGCGGTTTCTCGGTGGCCGCCGCCCTGGGCGGATCGACGCACGTGGTCTCCAACGATCTCGACGCCGACGCGCTGCACCTGGCCCGCGCCACCTTCAAGGCCAACGGGCTCGACCCGGCCGACCACGCCTTCGCCAACGGCGACGCCTTCGACCTGCTGGCCAACTACAAGCGGCAGGGGCGGAAGTTCGATCTGGTGGTCTGCGATCCGCCTGCCTTCGCCAAGTCGCAGAAGGCGGTCGAGGGGGCGCTGGCCGGCTACGCCTCGCTCAACCGGGCCGCGCTCTCGGTGCTGGCGCCGGGCGGCCTGCTGGTCACCTGCTCCTGCAGCGCCCGGGTCTCGCCCGAGCAGTTCGGCGACGCGGTCAAGGAGGCGGCCTTCAAGCTCCACGTCGAGCTGGCGCTGGTGGCCGAGACCCGCCAGCCCTACGACCACCCCATCAGCCTGCAGTTCAAGGAGGGTCGGTACCTGAAGGCGATGGTGCTGCGCCGGCTGTCGTAGCGGCGTTCGGCTCCTCGCCACCAGGCGCCAGCTCGCGCGCCACCAGGAACGACGCTGCCTCCGGCGCGGGCGGAAGCCAGCGGTGAGCCGCCCTGGCCAGCGCCGCCCAGAGCGCCAAGCCGGCGGCCAGCAAGGAGACGGCGAGCAGAGGCGGAATCGACTCGGTCGGATCGGCCGAGGCCAGCTCCGCCGGACCGCTCAGCGCCGTGACCAGCACGGCGGCCCCGTTGTTGAGCGCGTGGGCCACCACGCCGGGCCAGGTCGAGCCGCTGCGCCAGGCCAACCAGCCGAGCGCCAGCCCCACCAGCAGCACGGCGGGGAAGCGGACCGGGTCGAAGTGGGCCGCGGCGAAGATGACCGCGGCGATCGCAATGGCGCGCACCGGCGACGGGCGGCGAAGCAGCGACGGCAGCAGGGCTCCGCGAAAGGCCACCTCCTCGCAGACCGCAGGCAGGAGCGCGACCAGCGCCAGCGACTGCCAGAGCCCCCAGCCCTGGCTCGCCAGCTCGCGCCCGGTGTCGAAGCGGTCAAGGAGCGAGGCGGGGAGGAAACCGCGCCAGAGCGCGTGGAGTCCGCTCCCGGCCAGGAGGCAGACCAGGCCGATCGCCATGCCCAGGAGCAATGAGGACCGGGAGGGCCGGGCCAGCCGCAGGAGCGGGAGCGGGCGGTAGCCGGAGAGCCTCGCCCAAGCCAGCGCCGGCAGCAGGAAGGTGAGCTGGTTGACGATCAGGTCCTGCAGCATGGTCGGGCGCCCGCCCTGCACGGCGCCAACGATCCACCAAGCGAGCATGAGGGGAAGGAGGCCGGCCAGGAAGAGCACCAGCAACCACCAGGCCGGCGGGGTTTCTGGCAGGGAAAGCCCAGGCGCCTGGACGGCCGGGGCCGGTGGCGATGACGGCGCGTGAACTTCAGCGGCGCCGGTCGCGTCGGATTGGGGCGGCGGCGCCGGCTCGATGGGGTCCAGGCTCTCCACGGGTGGTTCATCTTACCCGGTGTCGGCCCCGCCCCGGGTCGGCTACCATGCGCCGCATGGACTTCGCGAACCGGACGGTGGTGCTCGGTGTGGGCGGCGGCATTGCCGCCTACAAGGCCTGCGAGGTGGCCCGTCTGATCGTGAAGGGGCGCGGCAAGGTCCGCGTTGCCATGACCCCCGCGGCGACCAAGTTCGTCGGCCCGCTCACCTTCCAGGCCATCAGCGGCGCGCCGGTGCTGGTCGACCTCTTCGACGGGCAGGCCGAGCCGAGCTACGGCCACCTGCAGCTGGCCAGGGAGGCCGACCTCTTCCTCGTCGCGCCGGCCACCGCGGATCTCATCGCCCGGCTCCGCGCCGGCATGGGCAACGACGCCGTCACCACCACGGCCCTGGCCGTCACTTGCCCGGTGCTGATCGCCCCGGCCATGAACACCCGGATGTGGAAGAACCCGGCGGTCCAGGAGAACCTCGCGGCGCTCATCGTCCGCGGCTGGAACGTGGTCGGCCCGGGGGCCGGCGTGCTGGCCGACGGCGACGTGGGCGAGGGGCGCCTCGCCGAGCCCAACGAGATCGCCACCGCCGCCTCGCGCCTGCTCGGCAACCTCGACCTCTCCGGCCGGCGGGTGGTGGTCACCGCCGGACCGACCCGCGAGCCGATCGACCCGGTCCGCTTCATCTCCAACCCCTCCTCCGGGAAGATGGGCTACGCGCTGGCGGCCGTCGCCGCCCGCCGCGGCGCCGAGGTGGTGCTGGTCTCCGGCCCGACCGCGCTGGCCGACCCGGCCGGCTGCCGGACCATCCGCGTCGAGACCGCCGAGGAGATGGCCCGCGCCGTCGAGGAGGTGGCCGGCGGCATGGACCTCTTCATCGGCGCCGCCGCGGTCTCGGACTACCGGCCGACCACCAGCGCTCCGCACAAGGTGAAGAAGGGGGCCGGCGACGAGACCCTGCAGCTGACCCGCACGCCGGACATCCTGGCCGGCCTGGGGACCCGCTTCGGCGGCAAACCCGACGCGCCGGTGCTGGTCGGCTTCGCCGCCGAGACCGAGGAGGTCATCGCCCACGCTCGCGAGAAGCTGAAGGGGAAGCGCTGCGACCTGGTGGTCGCCAACAAGGTGGGCGGCTCCGGCTCGGGCGTCGGCTTCGGCAGCGACAGCAACCGCGTGGCCCTGGTCTCCTCCACCGAGCTGGCCGAGATCGAGGGGCCCAAGGAGCGCGTGGCCGAGGCAATCGTCGACTGGATCCTGCCGGTGCTCGACGCGCGGCGGCCTCGCGCCCAGCCGCTCAAGTAGCCCGACCAGCGAGCGCGCACGGCCTCGACGAGGCCGGGCAGCGCGACGCCCGGGGCCGATGGAACTACGTCCCGGCGATCCGCGCCACCTGGGCCGGCAACACCAGGGTGCCGTGGATGGCCCGCCGGAACGAGTCGCGCGACTCCCCGACCAGCTGGTGCGCCTCGATGCTGGTCAGCTTCCCGGACCTGACCTGGCTCGCCAGCGTGCGGCGCAGCTTCTCCGACATGGCGAGGTTGCGCTCGCCGGTGGCGTCGGCGCGGGCCGCCTCGCAGGTGCGCCCGTCGAGGAGCAGGCCGAGGATCGCCTCCACCGCCAGCCCGTTCACCTCCTCGATCAGGTCGTCCTCGAGCGGGAGCCGGCGCGAGCGGGCCAGCGCCAGGCGGGAGACGTGCTGGAAGCGCTTCATCCGCGCGCTCATCACCAGGTAGCGAAAGAGGTGGCGCGACAGGCCGAACGGCAGCACCGAGGAGCGGCGCAGGGTGCGGCGCAGGAACATGTCGTGGGTGATGGTGGCCCGCGAGGAGACCCGCTTGGCCATCTCCGAGTAGGAGGGGTCGAGCCGCTGGTCGTAGCGGAGCTCCCAGTAGGCGTGGCCGGTGCGGGCCTTGTGGAAGGAGGAGATGTTCTTCCAGGGGACGTAGTAGTTGTGCGCCACCGTGTCGGCGGCCAGGTGGGCCAGGAAGCCCCAGGAAAAGGCCTTCTCCTCGCCGGGGCGGGCCTCGTCGAGCACGGCGAAGCCGACCTGCCAGTTGTGGGCGTGGTGGACGAAGCGGGCCAGGTTCTTGCCGACCACGATGTCGGCGGCCAGCGAGCCGTAGAGGAACTCGTTGCCGAAGTCGGCCAGCAGGTTCTTCAGCGGCCCGGCCAGCGGCCCGGTGGCCGCCAGGGCCTGGGCCGAGAAGGAGAGGTGGGCCAGCGGTCCCCAGGCCAGGGCGTCGGAGGGCCATGCGAGGATGAGGAGCGCCACGGCAGCCAGGCCGGCCGAGATGGCCCAGCGGCTCCAGCTGGTGGCAGACCAAGACATCACGGGGATCCTAGGTCCGGCGGGGCGGTCGCCGCAATGGCCAGACGGGTCGAAGAGGAGGTGGGCGTGAGCGACGAGCGGAGCGAGGCGATCCGGCAGGCGGCCGGCGAGGTGGCGCGACACCTCGCCTGGCTCCGCGACGGGAGCGAGCAGCATGACGATGACCTAATCGACCCCGACGAAATCGCCG
>JANYBC010000154.1 GCA_025360965.1 Anaeromyxobacter sp.
CGAGTACGGCTCGGCCGACACCGCCCGCCCGCTCAACGGCAGGGAGGTCCCCATCCTGATCCGCCAGTTCGGGGCGGCGCTGCGCACCAGTTACCAGGTCTCGCCCAACAAGCTGACGCTCGGCTTCGAGCTGGGGCTGGCCTCCGGCGACAGCGCCCCGGGCTTCGGCAACCGCCCCTGGATGGCCAACACCGACCAGTCCAAGGACCCCAACGCGGCCGTCTTCGAGGGGACGCAGTACAACCTCAAGACCGGCGACCACGACATCCGCAACTTCCGCTTCAACCCCGGCTACCGGCCCGACCTGATCTTCTGGAGGGACATCATGGGCCAGGTGACCGACGCCTGGTACGTCAAGCCGAGCGTCCGGTTCGACGTGGTCGGCGGCCTCTCCTGGGAGTCGGCGGCCATCTTCTCGCAGGCGCTCAACAAGCGCTCCACTCCCAGCACCAACGCCGAGAACGGAAGCGGGGGCAGCACCATGCTCGGCGTCGAAGCCGACACCAAGCTGACGCTCACCAGCGAGGAGGGCTTCTCGGCCTGGGTGGCGGGCGGCGTCTTCCAGCCGTTCGGCGCCTTCGACGGGGCCGGCACCCTGAGCCGGGCCTGGACCGCCAAGCTCGGCCTGGCGGCGCGCTTCTAGTCCACCCGACATGGCCCGCAAGGACAAGGCGAAGCCAGTCTCCCGCGCCGCGCTCTCCGGCGAGGCTGACCCCCGGCTGGTGGCCCTCTCGGTCTCGATCGAGGACGACGGCGCGCTCTACGCCGAGGACATCCGCGGCTCGCAGGCCCACGTCTCGATGCTGGCCGCGCAGGGGATCGTCCCGGCGGCGGTGGCGAGGCGGCTGGTCCGGGCCCTCGACCAGGTGCGGGCCGAGTTCGCGGCCGGGACCATCCGCTTCGACCCGGCGCTGGAGGACGTCCACACCCACGTCGAGCGCCGGCTCGGTGAGCTGACCGGGAAGGACGCCGGCTACCTGCACGCCGGCCGCAGCCGCAACGACCAGGTGGCGCTCGACGAGCGGCTCTTCATCGTGGGCGCCTGCCATCGCACCGACGCCGCCCTGGGCCGGCTGCAGCGCGCCCTCTGCGTGCAGGGGCGCCGCCACCAGCGGACCATCCTCCCCGGCTACACCCACCTGCAGCGGGCCCAGCCGGTCTCGCTGGCCCACCACCTGCTGGCCTACGTCGAGATGCTGGGGCGCGATCGGCAGCGGCTCGCCGAGGTGCGCACCCGCGCCGCCGTCTCGCCGCTCGGCTCCGGCGCGCTGGCCGGCACCACCCTCCCGCTCGACCGCGAGGCGGTGGCCAGGGCGCTCGGCCTCACCGGCGTCACCCGCAACTCGCTCGACGCGGTCAGCGACCGCGACAGCGCCATCGAGCTGCTCTTCGCGGTGGCGCTGGCCGCCGTCCACCTCTCCCGGCTGGGCGAGGAGATCGTGCTCTGGACCACCCGCGAGTTCGGCTTCATGTCGCTCGACGACGCCTTCGCCACCGGTTCGTCGCTGATGCCGCAGAAGAAGAACCCCGACGTCGGCGAGCTGGCCCGTGGCCGGGCCGGGCGCGCCATCGGGGACCTGGTGGCGCTGCTCGCGATCGTCAAGAACCTGCCGCTCAGCTACAACCGCGACCTGCAGGAGGACAAGCGGCCCCTGCTGGGCGGGCCCGGGGCGCTGGCGCTCACCGCCGATGCGCTGGCCGGCGCGGTGGAGACTGCCACCTTCCACGTCGAGCGGATGGAGGAGGCGCTGGGCGGCGGCGAGGCGCTGGCCACCGACGCCGCCGAGTACCTGGTCGACCGCGGCGTGCCGTTCCGCGAGGCCCACGAGGCGGTCGGGGCGGCGGCCAAGCTGGCCGGCCGGCTCGGCAGGCCGCTCTCCGCGCTCACCGCGGCGGAGTGGCGTGCCATCCACCCGCGCTTCGAGAAGGACGTGCTGCGCTGCTTCGACGCCCGCCGCTCCCTCTCCCGCCGCGAGCTGCCCGGCGCCCCGGGCCCGAAGGCGGTGGCCGGCGAGCTGCGGCGCTGGGAGCGGGCGCTGGGGATCGGCCGGTGAGCCGGTCACCGATCTGCCGGCTGCTGGCCCTGGCGGCCCTCGCCGCGGCGCTGGCGGCCTGCGGCGTCAAGGGCCCCCCGCGCCCCTCGGGCGCCCCGGACAAGGAGCCGGCCAACGACCTCTTCCGGCCGCCCGAAGATCCCAACAAGCCCGGCCTCGACCCCGGCGCGCCGAGCCTCGACCCCGGCGCGCCCACCGCGGAGCCGGCCCGGTGAACCACTTCCAGCCGCGCCGCGGCCAGCTCCACGCCGAGCGCATCCCCCTGGCGGCCCTGGCCCGCGACCACGGCACGCCGCTCTACGTCTACTCGACGGCGACGCTGACCCGGCACTGGAAGGTGCTGGGCGCCTCGCTGCGCGGCCTCGACGCCCTGGTCTGTTACGCCGTCAAGGCCAACTCCAACCTGGCGGTGCTGGCCACCTTCGCCCGGCTCGGCGCCGGCTTCGACATCGTCTCGGGGGGCGAGCTCTTCCGCGTGCTCAAGGCCGGCGGCCGCCCCGGGCAGGTGGTCTTCAGCGGCGTCGGCAAGCGGGACGACGAGCTGGCCTTCGCCCTCGACGCCGGCGTAGGCACCATCAACGTGGAGAGCGCCGGCGAGCTGGCCCGGCTCTCGGCGGTGGCGCGGCGGCTCAAGGTCCGGGCCCCCATCGCGCTCCGGGTCAACCCCGACGTCGATCCGAAGACCCACCCCTACATCGCCACCGGCCTGCGCGAGTCGAAGTTCGGCGTCCCGGTGGCCGAGGCCCGCCGGCTCTACCACCAGGCGGTGCGCGACCCGCACCTCGACGTGCGCGGCGTGGCCTGCCACATCGGCTCGCAGATCACCTCGCTGCGCCCCTTCATCGACGCGGTGGGGAGGGTGCGGGCGCTGGCGACCGACCTGGCCCGCGCCGGCATCCGGCTGCGCCACCTCGACGTCGGCGGCGGGCTGGGCGTCACCTACCACCACGAGGCGCCGCCCTCACCGGCCGCCTATGGCGCCGCCATCACAAAGGCCCTGGCTGGCTGGGACGGCGAGGTCCACCTCGAGCCGGGCCGGGTGCTGGTGGGGAACGCCGGCATCCTGCTCACCCGCGTGCTGCAGCTCAAGAAGAGCGGCCGCAAGACCTTCGTGGTGGTCGACGCCGCCATGAACGATCTGGTGCGCCCGGCCTTCTACGACGCCTGGCACGACATCGAGCCGGTGGTCACGCCCGCCAAGGGCGCCCGCGCCGTCACCTGCGACGTGGTCGGCCCGGTCTGCGAGTCGGGTGACTTCCTGGCGCGCAACCGCAAGCTGGTGCTGCCGGCCGAGGGCGACCTGCTCTGTGTCCGCACCGCCGGCGCCTACGGCTTCACGATGGCCTCCAACTACAACTCCCGGCCCCGGGCCGCCGAGGTGCTGGTCGACGGCGACCGGGCCCTGCTGGCCCGCGAGCGCGAGACCTACACCGACCTGATCCGCGGCGAGGCACTGCCGCCGCCGGCGCGGAAGCCGTTCCGCAGGCGGCGCGGGTAGGCTAGATTCGGGGCCGCACCTCAACCTGCATCGCCCGGAGCACCGCATGCGCCTCGAAGGATCGATGGTGGCGATCGTCACCCCCCTCAAGGGCGGGGCCGTCGACCAGAAGAGCCTGCGCGAGCTCTGCGAGTGGCAGCTGGCCGAGGGGACCGACGGGATCATCCCCTGCGGCACCACCGGGGAGAGCGCCACGCTCACCGCGGCCGAGCGGTTCCTGGTCGTGAAGACGGTGGTCGAGCAGGTGCGCGGCCGCGCCCTGGTGATCGCCGGGGCCGGCTCGAACGCCACGCACGAGGCCATCGACGGGGTCAAGGCGGCCAGGGAGCTCAAGGCCGACGCCGCGCTGGTGGTCACCCCCTACTACAACAAGCCGACGCAGCAGGGGCTCTTCCTCCACTACCAGGCGATCCAGGCGGCGACCGGCTTCCCGGTGGTGGCCTACAACGTGCCGTCGCGCACCGCCGTCGACCTGCTCCCGGAGACGGTGGCCCGGCTCGTCGAGGCCGGCGCCATCTGCGGCATCAAGGAGGCGACCGCCAACCTCGACCGCCAGGTCCAGCTGGTGGAGCTCTGCGGTGCCGACGCGCTCTCCTACCTCTCGGGGGACGACTTCACGGTGCTCCCCTACATCGCCTGCGGCGGCCACGGCGTCATCTCGGTGGTGGCCAACATCGCCCCGCGGGCCATGAAGGCGCTGGTGGTGGCCTGCCGCACCGGCGACTTCGCCACGGCCTTGAAGCTGCAGGTGGCCATGGCCGAGCTCAACCGGATGATGTTCGTCGAGACCAACCCCGGGCCGGTCAAGGCCGGCGTGGCGCTGCTCGGCAAGGCCGGCCCCGAGCTCCGGCTGCCGCTGGCGCCGGTCTCGGAGGCCAGCCTCGGGAAGGTCCGCGAGGCCATGAAGAAGTTCGGCCTGGCGCTGGCGTGAAGCCCGTCGCCGCCGGCCCGCTCCGGGCCGGGCCGCGGGGAGGAGCCCGATGATCAACGTGGTGGTGAGCGGCGCAGCCGGTCGGATGGGACGCGAGATCGTCCGGCTGGTGGCCGGCTCCGGCGTCCTGAAGCTCCACGGCGCGGTCGACCGGGCCCCGGGCAGCCTCGGGCAGGACGCCCTGGCGCTGGCCGGGTTGCCCCCCGGCCGGGTCCGGGTGGTCGACACGCTGGCCGCGGCGCTCCCGGGAGCCGGCGTGGTCATCGACTTCACGACCTTCGAGGCCTCGGTGGCCCACGCCGAGGCCTGCGCCGCCGCCGGGGTCCCGCTGGTGATCGGCGCCACCGGCTTCACGCCCGCGGCCAGGGCGCGGGTGGCGGCCGCGGCCTCGAAGATCCCGGTGCTGCTCTCGCCCAACATGAGCCTGGGCGTGAACGTGCTCTTCGAGCTGGTGCGCCAGGCGGCCGCGGTGCTGGGCGACGCCTACGACGTCGAGATCGTCGAGCTGCACCACAAGCGGAAGAAGGACGCGCCCAGCGGCACCGCCATGAGGCTGGCCGAGGTGGCCGCCGAGGCCCTGGGGAGAGACGCCAGCACAGACCTCGCCTTCGCTCGCCACGGCATGATCGGCGAGCGCCCGCCCCGCCAGATCGGCCTGCAGACGGTGCGCGGCGGCGACATCGTCGGCGAGCACACCGTCTACTTCTGCGGCGAGGGGGAGCGGCTCGAGCTGACCCACCGCGCCACCGCCCGCGAGCAGTTCGCCCGCGGCGCGGTCCGGGCCGCCGCCTGGCTGCCGGGGCGCCCGGCCGGCCTCTACGACATGGGCGACGTGCTCGGCTTCACGAAGGGCGCGTGATGGCGCCGACCGGCCGCAGGGGGTCGCCGTGAGGACCTGCCGCTTCCGCGCCGGCGGGCAGGAGCGCTGGGGCGTCATCGAGGGGGACCGGGTGCGGGCCCTCAACGGCGAGCCCTGGGCCGGCGGCCTGGCCGAGGGGAAGCCGCTCCCGCTCGCCGAGGTCACGCTGCTGGCGCCGGTGCGGCCCAGCAAGGTGGTCTGCGTCGGCCGCAACTACGCCGCCCACGCCCGCGAGATGGGGACCGAGGTGCCGAAGCAGCCGCTGCTCTTCTTGAAGCCGCCGTCCGCGGTGATCGGGCCGGGAGAGGAGATCCGCTGCCCGCCCGGCTCGAGCGACGTGCAGCACGAGGCCGAGCTCGGGGTGGTGGTGGGGCGGGCCCTGTCGCGCGCCGGCGCCGCCGAGGCCAGGCAGGCCATCTTCGGCTACACCTGCCTGAACGACGTCACCGCCCGTGACATCCAGCGCGAGGAGAAGCAGTTCACCCGCGCCAAGGGGTTCGACACCTTCTGCCCGGTCGGGCCCTGGATCGACACCGGCCTCGACCCGGCCGAGCTGACCGTGGCCTGCAGGGTCAACGGGGCCGAGCGGCAGCGGGGCAGCACCCGCGACATGGTCTTCGATCCCTACGCGCTGCTCGCCTTCATCTCCAATGTCATGACGCTGCTCCCGGGCGATCTGGTGGCCACCGGCACGCCCGAGGGGGTGGGGCGGATCGAGCCCGGCGACTGGGTCGAGGTCGAGGTCTCGGGCCTGGGGCTGCTGCGGAACCCGGTCGCCTGAGGGTCATCGCGCCGGAGGCCGGCCGCGGCGCGGACCCGTGGCCGCGGCGCGACCCGTCGCATCGGTGGCCCTGCGGCGCGGATCGCGGAATCACCAGTATTCGCGGGTACCGGGCGAGCGGCCGGTGCGCCAGCAGGCCGGCATGGTCATGGCAATCGGGCTCGGGTCGAACCGACCCGGGAGCCCACATGAACCTGACCGCCGTCTCCGCTGCCGTCCCCTACCACCCCCTGGTCGTCACCGGCCCAGCCCCCGACCCGACCTCGCTTGCGGGGCTGCCGGCCTGCGTCGACGACGCTCAGCTGGCGGCCCTGGCGGGCGGCTACGGCCCGGCCGATCCCCGGACCTTCGCCACGCTCCGGGCACGCCTGGTGCGGGCCGAGGCCAGCCTGCCGGAGGCCTACCGTGAGGCCGCCGTCGATCCGCTGCTCCGGCGGCTCGACCAGCTCGGCCCGGCCGGATTCGCCCGCCTGCTGGCGGAGGACCCGGCCCGGGAGGGCGAGGCGGGACTCCTGCTCGACGTGGCGCAGGCGGTCCTGCAGCAGGGCGAGGGCTACCAGGCACGGGCCACCGCCGCCTTCCAGGAGGTGGTCAGTGACCTCTACGACGGCTTCGTGGCCGCGGAGGGGAGGCAGGGCGTGAAGCCACCGGAGGGTGGCCTCCTGCCGCCCCTGGTCCGCTGGGGGAGAGCCGACGCCGGTCCCTACACCTGGCCGGTGACCGACACCGCCTCGCTCGGCGTCGGGGTGGCGGTGGTGAGCCTGCCGGCGGCCAACGCCACGGCCGGCCTGCTGGCCTGGCCGGCCCTGGCTCACGAGGTGGCTGGCCACGACCTTCTGGCGGCCGACGTGGGGCTGGGAGACGAGCTGGCGAAGGTGGTGAGGAGTCGGCTGCTGGCCGGGAAGGCGGCCCCGGCCGTGGCCGACTACTGGGCCGATCGGATCGACGAGACCGCGGCCGACGTCCTCGGTGTGCTCAACATGGGGCCGGCCGCGGCCGAGGGGCTGATCGGCTACTTCCGCGGGCTGAACGGCGCCTGGGGAGGGACGCCGGCGCTCCGGACCGGCGGCGCGGCGGCGGACCCGCACCCGGCCGACCTGGCCCGCGCCTACCTGGCGGCGGAGACGGTGCGGCTCCTCTCCTTCAAGGGGGCGTCGCGGTGGGCCGACCGGCTGATCGCCGAGGCCGACCGGGATCTCGGACGGATCCACCTGGGCGACACGGCGGTGACCGCTGGCGTGGCCAAGGCCTCTGCGGCCGCGGTGGCGCGCGCCATCGTCCAGACGCCGCTGGCCTCGCTAGAGGGGCGCACGCTGCTCCAGATCCAGGACTGGCGGGACTCCGACGAGGCGATCGTCGCCGAGCTGCGCCGCAGCCTGCAGCGGGGCAGCGCCAGGGGAGGGGGAGCTGGCCAGGACGCGGCGGGCAAGTACGGGGCCGGGGCCTACGCCGCACACGCGGTGGCCGCAGCCGTCCAGGAGGCGGTCTCTGGCGAGGCCGACCCGGCGCAGGTCATGGGCCGGATGGTCGCCATGCTGGCCGCCATGCACGACCGCAACCCGGCCTGGGGGGCGCCGAGAACCAGCCCGCGCGCGGCGTGAGGTCGAGCGCAGGACCCGGCGAGGGGAGGGGGCAGCGGGCCGGGCGGCGAGAAGCCCGGGGCTGGAGCGTCGTGCCGGCAGGGCCACGCGCCGGGTGCGCCACGCGCCGGCTGGGCCACGGAGGCCCTTCGCCCTCGCCCGGACGGTGGCGGTCCGGGCCACGCCGGGCTACGAATGCGCCATGCGGGCCTACGTCGGCGTCGGGACCAACCTGGGGAGTCGCTGGGCCTGGCTGGCGCTGGCGGCGAGGGGTCTGCGCGCCACCCCTGGCGTCGCCCTGGTGCGCGGATCGCGGGTCTGGGACTCGGCGCCGCTCGGGCCGCCGCAGCCGCGCTACCTGAACGCCGTGCTTGAGCTGGAGACCGGCCTGCCGCCGCGGGCGCTGCTCTCGGCGTTGAAGGCGGTGGAGCGGCTGGCGGGCCGGCGCCGCGACGTCCGCTGGGGGGCGCGCACCCTCGACCTCGACCTGCTCCTGCTTGGCGACCAGATCGTCGTCGAGCGAGGGTTGACGGTGCCGCACCGCGAGCTGGGGGCGCGCCGCTTCGCGCTGCAGCCGCTCGCGGAGCTCTGCGGGGAGCGGGTGGTGCCGGGGACGGGGCGCTCGGTGTCGGAGCTGTTGGCGGCGGCGCCAGCGTGGGAGCTGCGGGAGGTGGGGGCGTATCCGGTGTAGGGGGGTCTCCGCTGCGGGGGTGGAGATAGGCGCTGCCGGGGTGGCGGGCTTGACGCAGACTGGTTTGCAGCGCAAACTAGCAAGATGGAACCTGCCCCTCGGATGGAACCTGCGCCTCTCGATCCGACCCGACTGGATGCGCTGGCCGCCGCCACGCGAGAGTACGCGACCTATTCCAGCACCGCATTCGGGCTGGGCACCAGCGCCTGGGGAGGGCTGCTGATCGTGGCGGGACTCGCCTGCCTCGCCTCGGCAACCTGGGGGCCGCTGCTCGTGTTCGTCGCCGTGCCCGCCTGGTTTCCGTTGATGCGCTCAGCGCGCCAGCACTACCAGCGACGCGGCAAGGTCCGGGGCGAAGAGCAGGGCATGAGCGCGAGGCGCGCAAGGCAGAACGGCCTGTTCGGTCTGCTCATGCTGAGCGGCCTCTTTCTCGTCAGACTGGCGCGCCACCGAGTCGAGTGGGTCGCGAGCCAGGGAGCGCCGGCCAGCGTCGCCATGGCCGTGGCTGTGACCTGCACGCTGCTGGCCGTGGCCCTTGCTCTGGCCTGGGCTCGCGGCTACCGGGATACCTACCTCCCTGGCCTGCTGCTCTTCTTCTGGGCGGTGCAGGTGACGAGCGACGAGCGATTCCTGCCCGCCTCTCGGGCCGACGTCGTCCCGGTCGTGGTGCTCCTCTGCGGCGCCGGCCTCCTCCTCGCCGTGCTCGGCGGGAATGAACACCAGGCCTGGAAGCAGCTCGACCGCCGTCTCGCCCAGCTCCGGGGCACGGGAGCGTGAGCGGCAGCGTGAGCCGGCCGAAGCCCGGTGTCCGGGCCTTGCTGGAGCTGGACCGGCTGGTTCACGAGCCGGCGCGCCTGGCCATCCTCACCATCCTGGCGGCCGCCGAGGAGGTGGAGTTCTTGTTCCTCGAGGAGACCACCGGCCTGACCAGGGGGAACCTCTCGTCGCACCTCTCCAAGCTCGAGGCCGGGGCCTACCTGACCGTGAAGAAGAGCTTCAGGGGGAAGATCCCGGCCACGTCCTGCCGCATCACCAGGGAGGGGCGCCGCGCACTCGACGGCTACCGACGCCGGCTGTTCGATGGTCTCGACCTGGCCGAATAGAAGCGCGAAAAGTCGCGGGAGCGTTCGTTGCCGCGACTTCGCGGCCGGCTCCGAACGGCTCGGCCTCGACGCCGCAGCCGCGAGTTCGTTGGCGAGGAACTCACATAACTAGCGTCCCTCTTGGGTTCCATGCGTGTCAGCGAGCCCTGGAATGTCAGACCCTTGTGAGACGCTGCGTGAATGAACAACGCGCACCCGACCTCGTCCACATCCTCGGCCGCGGCTTCGACGCACGGAGCGGCCTCCCCATCCCTCGAACTCTGTGATGCCCGCCGGGCCCGCGACAGCCTGGCCACCCTGCTCCGCGCCGAGCAGTTCGCCATGGCCGACTTCGACCAGCGCCGAGGCTGGCAGCCGCTCGGGTATTCGACCCTCTTCGCCTTCCTCCATTTCGATCTCAAGCTCCCCAACCCGAGCGCCTACTGGCGCAAGAGCGCTGCCGAGGCGCTCCACCGCTTCCCCGACCTGATCGAGCCCCTGCGCGACGGCCGGCTCTGCTGCTCCAGCACGGCCGAGCTGGCCAAGGTCCTGACCGAGGAGAACAAGGCGACGGTGCTGCCCCGCTTCTTCGGCCTCTCCTCGCGAGAGGCGCAGGAGGTGGTCGCCGAGCTCCAGCCGCGCCAGGCTCCGGCGACCAGGACGATCGTCACCAAGGCGACCAGCCGGCCGGCGGCACGGGCGACCGTGCTCGAACAACCCGGGCTGCCGACGCTCAGCCTGGTGCCCGCGCTTGCGCCGTTGCCGGCCGCTTCGCCCGCGCTCTCGCCCCACCACGAGCAGCACCCAAACGCGGTCCCTCTTTCGCAACTTCGGACGCCCGAAGTGGATTTTGGGGGAGTCGACCGGGCCGCTCCGAGACCTGACGAGATCGAGCCGCTCTCGGCCGAGCGGAGGCGCCTCCACGTCAATGTCAGCAAGGCGTTCGTGAAGAAGCTCCAATCGGCCAGGTCCGGCCTCTCCCATTCCATCCCGAGCGCCACGCTGGAGCAGGTGCTTGAGGCGGCGCTCGACCTGCTCCTCGAGAAGCAGGCCAAGGCGCGGGGGCAGGTGAAGCGGCCGCGCGACGTGGCCACCAAGACGGCAGCTTGCGTGGAGACAGCTCGCGCAGCGGCGGCGCCAGGTGAGGCGGCGGCACCACGCATGGAGGCGGAAGGGGTCAAATCGAGCCGGCAGAGTCCAGCTCCAGTTCAACAGTCGCTGGAGACCGCGCAACCGCTCGCGCTCGCCTCGACCGAACCGCCTTCCGCTCGCCGCACCGGGCACCGTGAGGCGATCACCGCCGCCGTGCGCCGCGCAGTCTGGGAGCGGGATGGCGGCCGCTGCTGCTGGCCGCTCGATGGCGGAGGCGTCTGCGGCTCGACGCACCAGCTCGAGCTCGATCACATCGTGCCGTGGGCCAGGTTCGGCGGCAGGACGGAGGAGAACCTTCGCCTCACCTGCCATCGGCACAACGCCCTGGCGGCGAGGCGATCGTTCGGCGAGCGCTGGATGGAGCGGTACCAGGGCGGCCGCCAGGCGACCTGATCCACGGGGCGTACGACCGGCATCTGCCGACACCGGCGACGTCGCGCGGCCGGGCCGGCTCCCCCTACTCGACCTCCTCGTCCTCCGGCTCGAGCGGGTTCCAGGTCCAGCTCCGCGAACCGAAGAGCTCGTTCTCGGCCGCGTCGAAGGACTCGTGGACCAGGTGGCGGTGCGGCTCGGGCTGCAGCACCGGCCCCTCGCCCATGCCGGCGGCGCGCAGCAGCGGCGCGTAGGCGTCGAGCCGGCCATAGAGGAGCAGGAGCTGGTGCTGGTCGTAGACCAGCGTGGAGGGCTCGGCGGCGCTGCCGACCCAGAGGTGATGGCGGCCGTCCTGCTCCAGGAAAGCGCGGAAGCGGGAGAGGAACCCCTCCAGCTCCTCGCGCTCGAGCGGCTGCACCGACTGGTAACGCCCGGTCGGCCGCAGGCCGCGCGTCGCCAGCGCCACGTAGATCAGGTGGAACGGGGCCGGCAGCGTCCGCGAGAGATCGATCAGCAAGCCGATCTGGTCGCGGTCCGGCTCCGCCACGATCCGCGCCGGGCCGTGCCCCTCCTCCTCGATCCGGAAGGCGTGGCTGCCGGTGAAGGGCACGGCGCCGTCGTGACCGACGCCGAGCTTGAAGAGGCCGGCCAGCTCGCCAGCGCTCACCGCGCGCCCCGCGGCGCCTTGCCCGCGGCGCGCAGCACCTCCTCGACGATGGCCTGCGGCAGCGGCTCGCAGCGGCCGAGCGCCAGCGCGACCAGCGCCATGCGCGCCACCCGCTCCAGCGTCTCCATCCGCCCCAGCGCCTCCTCCACGGTGGCGCCGAGGCAGAGCGCGCCGTGCCGGGTGAGCAGGATCACGTCGTGGCCGGGCAGGTACGGCGACAGCGAGGCCGGCACCTCGGCGGTCCCGGGGGTGGCGAAGGGAGCGACCGCAACCGGCCCCAGCGTCACCGCCGCCTCCGGGACCAGGTCTCCCGGCCAGGTGGCGCCGGCGATCGTGAAGCCGACCGCGGTGATGGGGTGGGCGTGGACCAGCGCCATGGCGTCGGGCCGGGCGGCGTAGGCCGCCAGGTGCATGGGCAGCTCGGTCGAGGGCCGTCCGGCGCCGCCCACCACCTGCCCGGCGGCGTCGACCTCGAGCAGCTGGCCCGGCTCCAGCGCCGCCTTGGAGAGGCCCGAGGGCGTCACCAGGAAGGTGCCACCCGCGAGTCGCGCCGAGAGGTTCCCCTCGGCCGCGCCGATCAGGTCGGCCGCCACCAGCCGGCGGCCGGCGGCGCAGAGTGCGGTGCGGAGCGCTTCACTCACGGCAGACCTCAGATGATCTTGGCGGCGAGGAGATCCTGCACATCGAGCAGACCGACCATGCGCCCCTCGCCGTCGACTACAGGGACCTGGTCGATGCGGGCCTCGCGCAGCACCCGGGCGGCGTCGACCAGCAGGTCGCCGGGCCGGATGGTGCGCGGGTGGCGCCCCATGGCGACGGCCACCGGCCGGGTGAAGTCGGTCTGCCCCAGCTCCACCAGCCGGCGCAAGTCACCATCGGTGAAGATGCCGACCAGCTTGCCGGCGGCGTCGTGGACGCCGGTGGCGCCCGGACGCCCCGGGGTCCCGGTCATGACCGCCACCGCGGCGCTGAGCGGCGCCGACTCGGCCACCAGCGGGCAGGCCTCGCCCTGGCGCATCAGTTCGCCGACCTTCATCAGGCCGCGGCCCAGCTTCCCGCCCGGGTGGAAGAGCGCGTACTCCTCCCTGGTGAAGTCGCGGCTCTCCAGCACCGTCATGGCCAGCGCGTCGCCGACCGCCAGCAAGACGGCGGTGGAGGCGGTGGGGGCCAGCCCCATGGGGCACGCCTCCTCGACGTTTCCGATGGTGATGACCAGGTCGGCGCCGCGGGCCAAGGGGTTGGCGGTGTCCCTGGTGATGGCCACGATGCGGGCGCCGATCTTCTTGAGCGCCGGCAGCAGCCGCAGCAGCTCCTCGGTCTCGCCCGAGTTGGAGAGGGCGATGACCACGTCCTCGCGGGCGATGCGCCCGAGGTCGCCGTGGGCCGCCTCGGCCGGGTGGACGAAGTGCGAGGGCGTCCCGGTGGACGCGAGGGTGGCGGAGATCTTCTGGGCCACGAAGCCGGGCTTTCCCATGCCGGTGATCACCACCCGGCCGGTGCAGCCGAGGATCCACTCCACGGCGCGGGCGAACGGCTCGCCGAGCCTGACCAGCCCGATGGCGGCCGCCTCGGCGGCCAGCACGGTCCGGCCGTAGTCAGTGAGGGCGCGGGTGCGACGAGGTGGGACCCGGGTCGGCCTGGCCGGCGGGTTCGGTCGGGCCACCCCGGCCCGGGCCGCGGGCGGGCGGGCGGCCTGCCTGGAGCGGGCGGAGCGGGTGCGTCTGGGGGTCGGCATGCGTGGCCGAGTATGTCACGGCGGCAAGCGCTTGCGGGCTCCCTCGCCGGTGCGCTATGCGGTCACTTCCCACCTTTCTTGGAGACTCCCACAGATGAAGTTCTTCATCGACTCGGCGGACCTCGGCGAGATCAAGAAGGCCCTCGCCCTCGGCCTGTGTGACGGCGTCACCACCAACCCGTCGCTGGTGGCCAAGACCGGCCGGAAGTTCGACGACGTGCTCAAGGAGATCGTGGCGCTCAAGCCCGGGCCCATCAGCGCCGAGGTCACCGCGCTCGACTGCGAGGGCATGCTCAAGGAGGCCGAGCACCTCATCGCCTTCGGCCCCGACATCGTCATCAAGATCCCGCTCATCGTCGAGGGGCTCAAGGCCGTCAAGGTGCTCTCGGCGCGCGGCGTCAAGACCAACGTCACCCTCTGTTTCTCGGCGGTCCAGGCGCTGCTGGCCGCCAAGGCCGGGGCCACCTACATCTCGCCCTTCGTGGGGCGCCTCGACGACATCTCCGAGGACGGCATGCTGCTCATCGAGCAGATCATCGAGATCTACTCGAACTACGGGTTCAAGACCCAGGTGCTGGTGGCCAGCGTTCGCCACCCCATCCACGTGCTGCAGTCGGCACGCCTCGGCGCCGACGTGGCCACCATCCCGTACAAGGTGATCGAGCAGTTGGCCCAGCACCCGCTCACCGACAAGGGGCTGAAGCAGTTCCTCGCCGACTGGGAGAAGGTCCCCAAGACCTAGGCGAACCCCGGCGCCCTTGCGCCGGCGGCCTCCCCTCCCGATGCTCCGGCTCACCTTCCTCGGCACCTCGGCGGCCCAGCCGACCATCGGGCGCAACCTGACCGGCCACGCGCTGCGCCGGGAGCGGGAGCTCTTCCTCATCGACTGCGGGGAAGGGACGCAGCGGCAGATGATCCGCTACGGCACAGGCTTCGACGTGGCGGCCATCTTCTTCACCCACTTCCACGCCGACCACTACCTCGGCGCCATCGGCTTCCTGCGCACGCTCTCGATGCAAGGGCGCGCCGAGCCGCTCGACCTCTACGGCCCGAAGCCGGCCCGCAAGCTGCTCGACACCATGCTCTTCGCCGGCATCGAGAAGCTGGCGTTCGAGGTGCGCATCCACGAGGTGGCGCCCGGCGACGAGGTGAAGCGCGACGGCTGCCGGCTGGTGAGCTTCGCCACCGAGCACAAGATGGCCTCCTGCGGCTGGGCGCTGGTGGAGGATGATCGCCCAGGCCGCTTCCACGTCGAGAAGGCCCTGGAGCTGGGGGTGCCGCCCGGTCCGCTCTTCGGGGAGTTGCAGCGCGGGCGGGGCGTGACGCTCGGCGACGGCCGGCACGTGGAGCCAGCCCAGGTCGTGGACGGGGCCCGGCGCGGGCGCAAGCTGGTGATCTCCGGCGACACCCGGCCCGGCGCGGCCACGGTGGCGGCGGCGAGCGGGGCCGACCTGCTGGTGCACGACTCGACCTTCGGCGACGCCGAGGCGGAGCGGGCGGTCGAGACCCTGCACTCGACTGCGCGCGAGGCGGCGCGGGTGGCGAGGGAGGCGGGGGTGGCGCGGCTGCTGCTGACGCACCTCTCGACCCGCTACGACCGCGAGGCCGGCACGCTGCTCGAGCAGGCCCACGCCGAGTTCGGCGCGGTCGAGGTGGCCCACGACGGGCTGGTGGTGGAGCTACCGCTGACCGACGAGGCCAGCGGCGCGACGGCCTAGATCTTGGGCACGCGCTTGAAGCGCAGCGCGGCCCAGATCTTGTCGAGCGTGATGGCGGCGGCCGGCTCCAAGCCGAATGGCCCGGCCAGGGCGCGGATCTTCTCCCGGCTCAGGTCCGAGCCGGCCCCCGAGTCGGCCTTGGGGAAGCTGATCCAGACCGTGGCGTCGGAGGTGAGGCGCGGCGACACCTCGCGCAGGCGCGAGGAGAGGGCGGCGCCGTCACGGGCGAAGAGGTGGACGAAGGCCGCCTCGGCCGGGACCACGTTCACGAGGCGGGCCCCCTCGGGCAGCGGCCCGAGCTTCTGCCGGTAGCCGGCGGGCGCCCCCAGCACCACGATGGTGGTGCCGGGCGTCACGTTGAGCTTCTCCGTGAGCGGCGGGGTGAGCGGGGCAGGGCGCACGGCAACTGCGGGCGCCTTGACCACGGTCTTCTTGGCTGCGATTGGCTTGGGCCGGATCGTCGGCATGTGTCTCATTTGACCACGTTCTGGCGGGGCGGGCCAGTTTCAGGGACGAGGCGGGCCAGGTGAGGGCCGGAAGGCCGCCGTTCAGAGGCGCCCGAGGAGCACCGGGGGGTGGGCCCGGACCAGCTGGCCGTAGCGGATCCGGCGGTCCGGGCGGTGGTCGTGGTAGCGGGTCCACCAGCCCGCGGCGGTGCCGAAGCGGTCCGGTGTGTCGGCGAGGATCGCTGCGGCCACGGCGACGTTGTAGGCGTTCCAGCGGTTGGCCCGTGCTAGGAAACAACCGTGGCCACCCCCGCCGCCGACCTCGCCAACTGGATCCCCCGCCTGCTGGCCACCTGGCGCGCCGCCCGCCGGACCCAGCGCCGCGGCGGCCCACGCCCGCCCCTCGACGCGCTGCTCCCCGACGAGCTGCGCGAGGTGGCGGCAGCGGTGACCAGGCTCTCCACCGGCCTGACCCGCGAGCGCGAGCTGGCCGGCGCCCGGTACCTCGACGACGAGCGGCTGCTCGGCGCCTACCTGCTCTTCTACTGGCCGATCTCCTACCTGCAGGCGCGCGGGGTGCTCTCCGAGCTGCCGCGCCTGCCGCGCACCGTGCTCGATCTCGGCAGTGGGCCGGGGCCGCTCGCCTTCGCCGCGCTCGACGCCGGCGCCGTCGCGGTGACCGCCTGCGACCGGGCCAAGCAGGCGCTCACCGCAGCGCGCGATCTGGCCAGGCTGGCGGGGGCGAGGCTCACCACCCGCGACTGGAACCCAACCCAGGGTACGCCGCTGGCGTCGCTGACCGGCGGCACGCCGCCGGACCTGATCACGCTCGGTCACGTCATCAACGAGCTCTGGAAGGGCGAGGGGGCCGAGGAGAAGCGGGCCGCGCTGCTGGAGTCCGCGGCCAGGGCGCTGGCCCCCGGCGGATCGCTGGTGGTGATCGAGCCGGCGCTGCGCGACACCTCGCGGGGGCTGCTCCGGGTCCGCGACCTGCTGGTGAGCCGCGGCTTCGCGGTCCGCGCCCCCTGCCTCTTCCGAGGCGCCTGCCCGGCGCTCCTCAAGGAGTCCGACTGGTGCCACGCCGAGCGGGCCATCGACCCGCCGCCGCTGGTGGCGCAGATCGGCAAGGCAGCCGGGCTGCGCAAGGAGGCGGTCAAGATGAGCTACCTGGTGCTCGCGCCGCCGGGTGAGCCCTGGGCCGCACCGCCGCCTGGCGTGGTCCTGCGCATCGTCTCCGAGCCGCTGGCCGGCAAGGGGCGGCTCCGCTACATGGGGTGCGGGCCGGACGGGCGCAAGGGGCTGGCGCTGCAGGAGAAGCACGTCGGCGATGCCAACCGGCGCTTCGAGACGCTGAAGCGGGGCGACGTGGTGGCGCTGGAGGGGACCGAGCCGCGCGGAGACGGGCTGGCGCTCGGGGCCGGGTCGCGGGTGACGGTGCTGGCGGAGGCGGGGCGCCCGGTGCCGATGCCCGTGGACGGGCAGGCGTAGCCCGGCCGGCTTGCTAGCGTGCGGCGAGGACGAAGAAGCCGGCGGTCAGGACGGCGAAGAGCAGCGGGACCGCGATGTCGAGGGCCAGGTCGCGCAGGCGGTTCGGGTTCCAGCTCCAGACCTTGACGTTGCCGGCCATCGTTCGTGTTCCCCGGGGACGGGCGATCATCGCCCTGTAGGGGTTGAGACAGCCGATCGGGCCGGATGTGACGCGTTATGTTTCACCGGCCTTCCAGCGCCGCTCCAGCTCCTGGTAAGTGGCCGGATATTCAGCGGTAAAGCGCTGGTAGAGCGGGATGGGGTAACGGATCCCGCCAGCGTGGGTCCCCTCCAGCCCCTTCACGACCTTCTCGGCCATCGAGAAGGGGAAGCTGAAGGCCATCTCGTCGTCGGCGGCCAGGCCGAAGATCCGGTCGCCGTAGCAGGGCAGGATCAGCTGCGGCTCGCCCGTCTGCCGGGTGCGGATGATGATGTCGGCGCAGTCGCCGCGGCCGGTGAACTCGGTCTTGAAGGCGCCACCCTTCTCGAAGAGCGTGGCGTTGACGAGGCGGAGCACCTGCGCCGAGTTGCCGTAGACCACCACCGTCTCCGGCTCGAAGGCGATGCGGGCCAGCGGCCCGACCACCACAGCGCTCACCTCGTCGCGGGCGAGGCGCGGCAGCGCCGCCTCGAAGGCCTTCCCGGCCTCGGAGCAGGAGGCGTACATCCCCTCGGCCAGCGAGCCCTTCTCGTAGAAGTCGATCCGGTCCTTGAAGCCGAAGGCCACCTTGGCGATGGGGCAGGAGAGGTCGTCGCCGCTGAAGGCGAGCGTCCAGCCGTAGCGGCGGGCGAAGCTGATCGACTGGCAGATGGCCACCTCGACCCCGAGGTCCTTCTTCGGCCGCTTGGCCTTGGGCGGGATGGGCGCGCCGGGCGCCAGCGGCAGGATGCCGACCGGGAAGGTGGCGACCCGCAGGTGCGTCTCGAGGTGCCTGGCGAGCGTGGCGGCGTCCATGGCGGCTCCGGGGTGGGGATGGAGGAGCGGCCATCATGGCGAGGCGGGCGGGGCGGCGCAACGACGGCGAGAGGACGTGGCGGGTGAGACCCGGCCGAACGGCGGACCAGGGGTCCGCGGCGCGGAACTCTCGGTCAGGTCGGGACTGGGTCAGGCCGTGATGAGCGCGATGGCCCCCAGCGCCACGGCGATGCCGAGCGCCTGCGTCCGGCCGACCCGCTCTCGCAGCAGCGCCGCCGCGAGCAGCACCGTGCTGGCCGGGTACATCGAGGCGAGCACCGCGGCCACGTCGAGCCGCCCGGCCTGGCTCGCCAGCACGAAGAGGGCGTTCCCGCTCGCGTCCAGCGCTCCGGAGAGGAGCACCAGCGGCAGCGCCCCGGCGGCGGGGCGCCAGACTCCGCGCCGGGCCAGCGCCGTCGCCAGCACCAGCAGGAAGGCCGTGCCCCGGGCGGTGGCCAGCGGCCAGAAGGTGCCACCCCGGGCGCCGAGGTCCATGAAGATCAGGAAGCCGCCGAAGCCGAGCCCTGCCAGGACCGCCAGTCCGAGCCCGGTCTCCTTGGTTTTCGCCTGGTCGCCGCCGCCGCTCGCCACCAGCCAGATCCCGAGCAGGGCCAGCGCGAAGCCGGCCAGCCTGAGCGCGGACGGTGAACCCGCGGAGAGAGCGCCCCAGGCCACGGGGATGGCGGCCGAGAGCACCGCCGAGATGGGCGCCACCACCGCCATGCGGCCGACCGCAAGGCCACGGTAGAGCGCGGCCAGTCCCACCGCGTCCACCGCGCCGGCCGCCGCCGCCCAGGCGAGCGACGACGCGGGAGGTGGCCCCTCGTGGGTCAGGAGCGCCACCAGCGCGATCAGCGTGAGCCCGGCCAGCTGGCCGAGCAGCAGCACGCCGAGGAGCGGCGAGCGCTTGGCGGCCAGGCCTCCGCTGAAGTCGCCGGCACCCCAGGTGGCCGCGGACGCGAGACCCAGCAGCGCGGCGGCGAGGTGGGATGGCACGGAGCGACAAGGTACCAGCAGCGGACCAGGTCCGCTGGTCCGCGACCCCCCCGCCGCGGCCGCGGGTGAGCCTGGTCCGCGGGCCCACCCGCGAGGGACAAGCCTCCACGCCAGCCGGTCGTTATCCCCTGTCCGTGGGCATCGCCATCGGGATCGCACCGCACACCGGCTGGGCCTGGCTCGTCAGGGTCCGGGGCGAATCAGCCGCCGCGGTGGTCGAGTCCCGCGCCAGGATCGTGGTCTGTCACGTCCTGGACGGGCAGCTCTTCCACCTCGCGGCCGAGCACCGAGGCGACCCGGCCGAGTTCCTGGCCGGGCGGCGCCAGGTGGCCGTCGCCCAGGCGCGCCTGGCGCTCGAGCCGCATCTCGGCGGCGTCGGCGCGGCCGTCGTGCTCGGCAAGCGAGTCGCGCTCGACCCCCTCGAGCGCATCCTGGCCGCCCATCCGCTGATCCATGGCGCCGAGGGAGAGCTCTGGCGCGCCATCTTCGCCGAGGCCTGCCTGGAGCGTGGCGTGGCGGCGACGCGGTCGGTGGCGGAGGAGGTTCGTGGTGCGCTGATGAAGCTCCACGGCAGCGGAGACGTCGCCGAGTTCCTGGCCGCCGGACGGCGCCAGGTCGGTCCGCCCTGGAGCCGGGAGCCGCAGGAGGCCGCCCTGGCCGCCTGGTTCGCGCTCCGGGCCTCGCCTCAGCGGAGCCGCTGGACCGCGCTGCCCACGGCCACGCCGAGCCGGTAGTCGGGGAAGGCCTCTCGCACCGCGGCGCGGGCCGCCTGGTCGGACGCCGCCGACCGGACCAGCCGTTCCACCTCGGCGTGGTAGCGCCGCTGCGCCTCGATCAGGTCGGGCCCCCCGACCTCGCCATGGCCGGGGACCAGCCGGCGCGCGCCGAACGCCGCGAGGCGGTCGAGCGCGGCCGAGAGCCCATCCAGCGCCGCCTCCTCGTAGTTGAAGTGGTAGCCGGCGAAGAGCAGGTCACCGGAGGCGACCACCCCCTCCGACGGCAGCAGCACCGCTACGTCGCCGGGCGTGTGGCCCGGGCCGACGTGGTGCGCCTCCACCGTGACCCCGCCGAGGTCAACCGACCAGCCTTGATCGAAGACGAGCGCCGGCCGGTGCGGCGCGGCGTCGGCGAAGAGCGCGGCGTGGAGCGGCTCCCGCCGCCGGCCGGCGATGAGGCCGGGGTGCTGCGCCGCCATGGCCGCGGCGCAGGCGCGATGGCAGGCGCAGGCCGCGCCGCGCCCCGCGAACCAGCCGGCGCCGAGCGCGTGGTCGGTGTGGTGGTGGGTGAGGACGGCGTGGGTGACGGGCGGGAAGCCGCGGGCCGCCAGCGCCGCCTCGAGCAGCCGGGCGTGGGCCGGGGCGATGAAGGGGTCGACCACCAGCGTGCCGTCGCGCCCGGCCACCACGGTGCAGTTGACGCCCCAGCTGCTGAGCGGCGTCTCGCCACCCAGCGTGTAGACCAGGCAGCGGGGAGAGAGGACCGTCTCGCGGAGCACGGCGGACCCCCTCAGAACGCCAGCACGATCTTCCCGAACGAGTCGTTCTTCTCCATCCGCTCGTGGGCCTCGCGGGCCCGTGCGGCGGGGAGGACACAGTCGACCACCGGCTTGACCTTGCCGGCGGCGATGAGCGGCAGCACCTCGCGGCCGAAGGCCTGGGTGGCGGCGATCTTCTCCTCGAGCGGCCGGGGCCGGAGCACGGTGCCGTGGATCGAGCCGCGGGCCCGCATGAGGAGCCCGAGGTCGAGCTGCACCTTGGGTCCGCCCATGGTGCCGATGACCACGATGCGGCCGCCCGGGGCCAGGCTGGAGATGTTCTCGGCGGCGTAGCTCCCGCCGATGAAGTCGAGGATGACGGCCGCTCCGCGCCGGCCGGTCAGCCGCTTCACCTCGTCGGCGAACTTCGGCTCGTCCTTCCCCACCAGGATCCCGTGGTCGAGGCCGAGGGCGCGCGCCCGCTCCAGCTTGTCCGCGGTGCGGCTGGTGCCGATGGTGAGCGCGCCGGCGGCCCGGGCGATCTGCAGCGCCGCGGTGGCCACGCCCGAGCCGACCGCGTGGATCAGCACGGTGGCGCCGGGGCGTAGTCCACCGATGGTGAACAGGGCGTCGTGCGCGGTCATGCCGGCCTCGGGCAGGGCGCCGGCGTCGGTGAGCGACATGCCCTCGGGCACCCGCAGCAGCATCCGCTCGTGCACGACCGCCAGCTCGGCCTGGGCCTCGCCGGCGGCGATGGCCATGACCCGGTCGCCCACCTTCCAGCCGGTCACCGCCTCGCCGAGCGCGGCGATCTCGCCGGAGAGCTCGAGTCCGGGGATGTCCTCGCGGAAGCCGGGCGGGGGCGGGTAGAGCCCGCGACGCTGCAGCAGGTCGGCGCGGTTCATGGCCGCCGCCCTGACCCGGACCAGCACCTCGCCGCGCGAGGGCGAAGGGGCCTCGACCTCCGCCAGCTCCACCACCTCGGGACCACCCTTGCCGGTGAACCGGACCGCCTTCATCAGAGCCTCCGTATCCCCGGCGCACCGAAGTGGCCGGTGGCGGCCCCGAAGGGCGCCTGGTGGGTGGTGCCGTCGGCCGCGCGCGCCACGGTGGCGGCGCCCGGCTCGACGTGCGCCAGAGGATACCGATCCGGGCGGGCCGGCGCGACCTCGTCCTGCTCGACCGCGCAGACGCCGGAGAGGTCGAGCCCGGGCAGGGCGTCGGGCGGCTCGATGGTGACCAGCAGCCGGTAGCCGTTGAAGGTGCCGCCCCAGGCCATGGAGAGGTCGCAGGGCCGGACCGCGGCGCCGGCCGCGGCGTCGAGGAGCGCGGCGCGGAAGGCGCGGAACGGGGCGGTGTCGTGGCGCGGGTCGGCGCCCGGGATGGACTCGGCGCCGAAGGCGGCGCGCAGCTCGTCGAGGCCGAACTGCAGCACGCGAGCGGAGAGGCCGGTGAACCTGGCCCTGTCACACGCCACCGGTGGCTACCCCTGCCGCACGCCACCGTCGACGCCGATCACCACGTCGCGCAGCGGCACCTGCTTGCCGCTCCTCGCCACTCCCTCGCGCGCCGCCCAGGAGATGCCGCCGCAGCAGGGCACCTCCATGCGGACCACCGTCACCGAGCGGACGTCGTTGCGGGTGAACATCTCGGCCAGCTTGGCGGCGTAGGCCTGGTTGTCGTCGAGCTTGGGGCAGCCGACCAGCAGCTTCTTGCCGGCCAGGAAGTCGGCGTGGAAGTCGGCGTAGGCGAACGGCACGCAGTCGGCCGCCAGCAGCAGGTCGGCGCCGGCCAGCCACGGGGCGGTCGGCGGCACCAGCTTGAGCTGCACCGGCCACTGGGTGAGCGTCGAGCCGCCCTGGCGCGGGGCCTGCGGGAGCGACGGTCCGGGGCCGTCCTTCAGGACGGAGAGTGACGGGCGCGGGATCTCGCGGGCCGCGGAGCCCGGGCAGCCTCCGCCGTGTGCATGAGGGGGGTGGACCGGGTGGGCGTGCGCTGCCGGCGTCGGAGCGCCCGACCGGGCCGCGGCAGGCGCGTGCGGGATGGGCGCCCGGCCGAGCCGCCGCAGGTGGACGTCGACCGCCCCCTCGTCGAAGTCTGCCGCCTCGCGCTCCACCACGGTGATGGCGTCCTGGGGGCACTCGCCGAGGCAGGCGCCCAGGCCGTCGCAGTAGGCGTCGGAGACCAGCCTGGCCTTGCCGCCGACCAGCGCGATGGCCCCCTCGGCGCACGAGGTGATGCACTCGCCGCAGCCGTCGCACTTCGCCTCGTCGATCTGCACGACTTTCCTGAGCATCGACGACTTATGCCACCCCGGCGCGATGCCTTGAAAGGGGGCAGGGGTGTCAAAGTCCACTTGCAGAACGGCGCCCCGCATCGAGCGCCGTGCTATCCCTGCCTCCCGGGAGGAGCTCATGCGACACATCGTCGTGGCCATCATCGCGTCGGTCCTCTCGGGCTGCGCCGCCACCTCCGGGCACGGGCCCGGCATCGGGGTCCTGCCCGCGACCGCCAGCGCCGAGGAGCAGGCGGCCGAGGCGGCGCCCTGGAAGTCACGGTGCCAGCAGGGCTTCGCCGTCGACTGCCGCAAGCTCGGGCGGGCGCACCTCAGCGGCGCCGGCGTGAAGCGCGACGACCAGCTCGCCGCCGCCTACCTGATCAAGGCCTGCGAGATCGGTGAGCCGGGCGGCTGCAGTGACCTGGGCGTCCTGACCATCATCGGACGCGGCGTGGCGCAGGATGACACCGTTGGCGGCGCGCTGACGCGGCGAGCCTGCGACGCCGGCTTCGCCCTGGCCTGCTCCAACCTCGGCACGCTCACCATCGAGGGGGTCAACCGGCTGGACCACCGCCCCGACGAGGAGGGCGAGGGCGGCGTGAAGCTCCTCCGCTTCTTCGAGACCGCCTGCGAGGCCGGGGCGCTCGAGGGCTGCCTCAACCTCGCCACCGCCAGGGAGCGCGGGCAGCTGGTGGGGAAGGACCTGCCAGGAGCCGCCGCAGCCTTGCAGCGGGCCTGCTCCGGGGGGCTCCCGCTCGCCTGCTACCGGCTCGCCCTCCTCGGCAGGGACGCGCCGGGCGCAGTGCCCGGAGTCGACCTCGCGGCGCTGGAGGCGAAGGCCTGCGAGGGTGGGGTCGCACAGGCCTGCACCGGGCCTGGCGCAGCGTCGGGTCGGGCCGGTCCGCTGACGCCGACGCCGCGGCTGGTGAGCGACCCCTTCAGCTACGCCCTGGGGATCCCCGGGGCCGGCGGCTTCCACCCCAGCGACCTGGCGCCCCTGGCCGGTGGACCGCGCCGCACGCGCGAGCAGCTCCAGCGCATCCCCGCCGAGCAGCTGGCCGGCCTGCCGCACTCGCTGCTCGCACGGCTCCAGCTCGAGGGTCGCGGCGAGGCCGGAGCCCCGGGTGACGAAGCGGTCGAGCTGCTGCTGACGCTGCGCCGCTCCCAGCTCGCCACCTGCCTGGAGCGGGAGCGGAGCAACCCGGCCCAAGCCGCCCTCGCGGCCTTCTTCATGCTGGAGAGCAGCGGCCGACCGTACGACCTGCACGCGGCCACCGAGCCGCCCGACGCCGGTCTGGAGGGCTGCGCCGAGGAGGTGATCCGGGGCTGGTCCTTCCCGGCGCCGGCCGGCGGTGCCAGCGGGCCGCACCTGTTCCGCTTCGACTTCGAGGCGGCGCCGCCCGGCCCCGCGCCCGGCTACGCCTCCCCGGGCGGCCTGCGGGCCGCGCTCAAGGAGCCGGGCTGCGTGGAGCGGAAGCTGCGGGTGCCGGAGGCGTATCGCGGGGCCCAGAACGCCGTCACCGTGAAGCTGGCGGTCGACGCGGCCGGTCGGCCGGCCCTCGTGCACGCGCTGACGCTGACGCCAGACCCGGTGGAGGCGGCCGTCGGCGCCGCCGTGCGTGCGTGCGCCTTCACGGCCGGCGTGGGTGAGGACGGCCGGCCGGTGCCGCTCTGGCTGACCCTGACGGTCAAGCTCATCGGCCGCTGAGCGGTCCGCTCGGCCTGCGGCACGAGCCGTGCGGCCGAAAACTCGCCTCCTCCCTCGCCGGGACATAGATTCCGGCCGATATCGGCGCGAGGTCGCCCCGGGGAGCTGCAGTGGCAGAGCGCGAGGTGAGCTGGGAGCAGCTGGTCGAGGCGGGCACGGTCCTCTTCGGGCCGGGCTTCGCCGCGGCGGTGCACGGTCCCGGCTGGCGCACCGAGCTCCGCGCCGCATGGCGCCGACGGGTCCTGGAGACGCACCCCGACCGCGCCGCCGTCCTCGGCCGGAGCGAAGCCGAGCTGCAGCGGGAGTTCCGGGCCGTCTCCGAGGCCTTCTCCCTGCTCGAGTCCTTCGCAGGCCACGGCCAGGCCGTCGTCGCCCAGGCCAGGCCGGGACCCCGCGCAGGTCCGGTGGTCACTCCCCCGGCGCCGCGTGACGCCAGCCGGCCGCCACCCCGCGGCGCCGCTCCGCGCCGGCCCTTCGACCCTGGGGCGCACGCCCCCCGCACGCCGCCGCGCGCCCCCCCACCTCCGACTGCGCAGGCGGCCGACGGCGCCGGCCCTCGCCTGCCCCGCCGCCGCCTCCGCCTGGCCGAGTACCTCTACTACTCGGGACGGGTCGGCTGGCAGGACTTCGTCGCCGCGGTCGCCTGGCAGCGCGGGCTGCGACCGCCCCTGGGCCGCCTGGCCGTGGAGCTGGGGATGCTCGGCCAGCGCGACGTCACCGACCTGCTGGAGCGGCGGCGCCGCGAAGGGGCGCAGGCCCAGCCCTTCGGCGAGTTCGCGGTGCGGCGCGGCTTCCTGACCCGCGGCCAGCTGCTGGCGGTGGTCGGCCGGCAGAAGCAGGGCGAGCGGCGCATCGGCCTCTACTTCATCGAACGCGGCCTGCTCACCGTGGTGGAGCTGGACGGGGCGCGGCTGGCCCTCTTCGCCCACAACGCCCGCTACGCGGCCCAGGTCGCCTGACCGATCCCTGGCGCTGGCCTGGTTGACCGTAGCGCTGAGTCACGATCCTGCCGGTTCGCACCGGGCCGTTGCACCGGGCCGTTGCACCGCGACGCCTTGCCACACCTGCTGCGTCGCCTTGCCGCAACGGCCCAGACCGATGGTCCATGTAGGTTGCGCGCCTCCGGTTCCACCCAGGGCAGCACCCGGGCAACCCTTCCAAGGAGCAGGTCATGAAGCGCCTCATGTTCGCCGCACTCGCCATCCTCTTCGCGGTCACCGTCAACGCTGCCAACGCCCCGACCGAGCCGAAGATCCTCCAGGCCAAGCAGGGGAACGTCACCTTCAAGCACGTCACCCACAAGGCGGTGGCCTGCGAGAAGTGCCACGGCGCCGGCGAGCCGAAGGCGATCGGCAAGATGGAGAAGGAGAAGGCCCACGCCCTCTGCCATACCTGCCACAAGGAGAACAAGAAGGGCCCGAGCAAGTGCGCCGAGTGCCACAAGAAGTAGCCGACTCCTGAGGGGCCGGCCGCTCCGGCGGACGCACCCGAGGCGCTCGCGTGGCCGGTCGACGGCCGCGCGGGCGCCTCTCGCGCTTCAGGGGGCGCGCCGGAAGAGCAGGAGGAGATCACCAGGCTCCCGCCCCGGCTGGCGGGTCTCGAGCCGCAGCCCGCGCCGCGCGGCCGCCTCGATCAGCGGGGCCAGCGGCCGGAGGCCGAGGGCCGGGTGGTGGGCGCGCAGCTCGGCGTCGAAGCGGACCAGGCGCGCGGGCGGAGGGCCGTCGAGGAACGGGCCGTAGAGGAGGAGCGGCGCCCCGGGCGGCAGCGCCGCGGCGCCCTCCAGCAGGGCCTCTCCGGCAGCCGGCGGCGCCAGGTGGAGCACGTTCACGCAGAGCAGCAGGTCTGCGGCGATGCGGCGCCAGGCCGGCGCCAGCAGGTCAAGGTCGAGCGGCGGGCGCAGGTTGGATGGGCCGGCCTCCTCGCGCCAGGCGGCGATGCTGGCGCGGGCCTCCGGATCGGGGTCGGAGGGCTGGACCTCGAGGTCGGGGAAGGCCCGGGCCACCGCCAGGGCGTGCTCCCCGGTGCCGCTGCCCAGCTCCAGCGCCAGCCCACGGAGCGGGGCCAGGGCGCGCAGGGCCGAGAGCAGGAGGTCGCGGTTGTCGAGCGCCAGCCGGGCCGTCCGCTTCATGCCCCCCATCATGCCTCGCGGCGGGACCGGGCGCGGGATAGAAGGTCACTGGATGCGATCTCCCCTGGCCGCCGCGCTCTGCGCCCTCTCCGTCTCCCTCGGCTGCGCCCACCGCGGCCCGCAGCCGGCCCCCGCCCCCGCCCTCGGGGTCCGGCTCGCCGTGGACGTCGGCGAGCGTGGCGAGCTGGCCTTCCTCGTCCCCAGCGGCTGGAAGGCGACCAGCGGGGAGCCCGACCCGCCGCTGCCCCGCTCGGTCAGGTTCGAGCCCCCGCTCGGCCACGTCGTCCTGATCGTCACGCCGCTCTGGGGGCCGGGTGAGGCCTCCGAGCCCGTCGAGCCGGACGTGGCCCGCGTCCTGGTCGAGGCGGCGCGGGACCGGGCCAGGCAGGGGGCGGTGGAGCGGGAGGTGCCGCTGCTGCCGCTCGAGGCGCCGGGGCTGCGTGGCTGGTACTTCGCGGTCACCGATCGCGAGCTGGTGGAGGCGACGCGCCCTGCCGGGCCCGACGACTACCGCTGCCTGCTCCAGGGGGCGGTGGTGGCCGGCCCGCTGGTGATCGCCTTCAGCCTGCTCGACGACGGCGACGGCCCGCACCGCGAGCCGGCGTTCGGCCTGCTCCGTGGCGCCGGGCACCGGCCGGTGGCGGCGCAGCGGCCCGCCGAGCGGCCCTCCGAGCCGGCGGGCCGGTCCCACGCCGACCCGTCCAGCTGGGAACGGCGCGGCGCGGAGCCGCTCGAGCTTTCGCTGCCGGGGAGGGCCTGGGGGCTCCTGCTCGACCTGGACGGCTGGAACGTGGCCGAGCCCATGCACCGCCTCGACGGGAGCGGGGTCACGGTGATCGGCCGGCGCCAGGAGGATGGGATGATCTTCACGGCGTCGCTGGTCGAGGCCGGCGGCCAGCGCGGGGTCGAGGCCTGCCGCGCCCGCGACTGGGACCGCATCGGCGCGCTCGACGGGGTCGGGGAGCCACGCGTCGAGGTGACCAGCGTCGAGGCCCGGGCCTGGTACACCGTCAGTGAGAAGGCCGCGCCCCGGGGCCCGCCCTCTCGCCACCTCTCCTCCTGGCGCTACCGCGAAGGCGCCTGCATCCACCTGCACCTCTCGCTTCAGGAGGACCAGCCCGGGGTCGAGGGCAGGCTGCTGCGGGCGCTGGGGGCCGTGCGCTACGGCG
>JANYBC010000242.1 GCA_025360965.1 Anaeromyxobacter sp.
CATGCGGGGTTCCGTCGTTCATCAGCGTGAAATAGGGCACGCGAAGATTAACCGATCGGTCAAGGAGCGCCGGGAGTACGTATCGCTTGTGCTGGCGAGATGCGAACGCTCTCCGATTGCGCTTAACAACTGCTTAACAGAATTGTTACACCAAGGTTCATAGACTCCACTTCGTCGCGATGGGGTGCGACGTCAATCCAGTCCTGCAGTCCAGTCCTGAAACGATGAGGAACCCATCATGCGCAAGCTTGTTTTGTCCGTGGCCATCGCCAGCCTGATCGTCGTTCCCTCCGCATTCGCGCACCGCAGCACGTCTGGCCATGGCCGGATGCATGCCAGCAGTCACCATGCCTCGCACAAGAGCGATCAGGACGGCAGAGTCGCCGATCGTGTTGCCGCCAGCGAACAAGCCAGCAGGGCCCAGTCCGTGCGTCACCTGGGCAGGCATGCGGACGAAGAGGAACTTGCAGTGGACGAGCTGGCCTCAACCAAAGCGAACTGAATCCTTCGCCCACCGTAGCCCAAAGACACGACGCCCCGGCCATCCCGGGGCGTTTTCACATCCGCTGGGCATCCCCGCTCGCGGCCCGGGCCTTGGCCCGGTAGAATAGGGTTTTCCGGGACCTCCAATTCCATGACGCGCCTGATTTTCGTCACCGGTGGTGTCGTGTCCTCGCTGGGCAAGGGCATCGCCTCCGCGTCGCTGGCCGCCATCCTCGAGGCGCGCGGCCTGCGCGTCACGCTGATGAAGCTCGACCCCTACATCAACGTCGACCCGGGAACCATGAGCCCGTTCCAGCATGGCGAGGTCTACGTCACCGACGACGGCGCCGAGACCGACCTCGACCTGGGCCACTACGAGCGGTTCACGACCGCCAAGATGACCCGCAAGAACAACTACACGACCGGCCGCATCTACCAGAACGTCATCAACCGCGAGCGGCGCGGCGAGTACCTCGGCAAGACCGTCCAGGTGATCCCGCACATCACCGACGAGATCAAGGCGGTCATCCGCGAGGCGGCCGGTGGCGCCGACATCCTCATCGTCGAGATCGGCGGCACGGTCGGCGACATCGAGTCGCTGCCCTTCCTCGAGGCCATCCGGCAGATGAAGTACGACGTGGGCCAGGAGAACGCCGTCTACGTCCACCTCACCTTGGTCCCCTTCATCGCCGCCGCCCGCGAGCTCAAGAGCAAGCCGACCCAGCACTCGGTCAAGGAGCTGCGGGAGATCGGCATCCAGCCCGACATCCTGCTGTGCCGCTCGGATCGCGAGATCCCCAAGGACATGAAGGACAAGATCGCGCTCTTCTGCAACGTCGACGTGGGCGCGGTCTTCACCGCCCTCGACGTGAAGTCGATCTACCAGGTGCCGCTCGAGCTGCACCGCGAGGGGCTCGACGACAAGCTGGCCGAGATCTTCAACATCTGGAGCCGGGCCCCGCGCCTCGAGAAGTGGGAGCAGATCGCCGAGAAGGTCTCGGCCCCGCGGCAGGGCGTGGTCCGCATCGGCGTGGTCGGCAAGTACGTCGAGCTGCAGGAGAGCTACAAGAGCCTCAACGAGGCGCTGGTCCACGGCGGCATCGCCAGCGACGTCAAGGTGATCAACGAGTTCGTCGACTCCACCAAGCTGGAGGAGGGCGACCTCTCTGCGCTCGACAACATCGACGCCATCCTGGTGCCGGGCGGCTTCGGAATCCGCGGCACCGAGGGGAAGATCCTGGCGGTGCGCCACGCCCGCACCCGCAAGATCCCCTTCTTCGGGATCTGCCTCGGGCTGCAGATGGCAGTCATCGAGTTCGGCCGGGACGTGCTCGCCCTGCCGCGCGCCAACTCGCTGGAGTTCGACGAGCAGACCCCCGATCCGGTGGTCACCCTGATGGACGGCCAGAAGGGCGTCACCGACAAGGGCGGCACCATGCGGCTCGGCAGCTACCCCTGCCACCTCAAGGAGGGGACGCTGGCCCGCGAGCTCTACGGCAAGGAGCTGGTCGACGAGCGCCACCGCCACCGCTTCGAGTTCAACAACGCCTACCGGGCCCGCTACGAGGCGGCCGGCATGGTCTTCTCCGGCGTCAACACCGAGCTCGGGCTGGTGGAGATGATCGAGCTCAACAACCACCCGCACTTCCTGGGCTGCCAGTTCCACCCCGAGTTCAAGTCGAAGCCCTTCGCCCCGCACCCGCTCTTCGCCGGCTTCGTCAAGGCGGCGCGTGACCACCGCGACGCCGCCCAGCGGGCGCCGCAGGCCGAGGTCACCAAGCTCCCCGTCGGGAAGAACGGTTAGGAAGCCACCATGCCCCAGGTCCTCGCCCGCATCGGCGGGTACGAGGTCGGCGACGGCAGGAAGCTGCTGCTCATCGCCGGCCCCTGCGTGCTCGAGAGCGAAGCCCACGCGCTGGCCCACGCCCGCAAGGTCAAGGCGCTGGCCGAGAAGCACGGCCTCCCGGTGGTCTTCAAGGCCAGCTTCGACAAGGCCAACCGCTCCTCCGGGAAGAGCTACCGCGGCCCGGGGATCGAGGTGGGGATGGCCGCCTTCGCGGCCGTCAAGAAGGAGACCGGGCTGCCCTGCACCACCGACGTCCACGAGACCTGGCAGGCCGAGCCGCTCGGCAAGGTGGTCGACCTGCTGCAGGTGCCGGCCTTCCTCTGCCGGCAGACCGATCTGGTCATCGCCTGCGCCACCCACGGCAGGAGCGTCTCGGTGAAGAAGGGGCAGTTCCTGGCGCCCCGGGAGATGCGCCACGCGGTCGCCAAGTGCGCCGAGGCCGGCAACCGCAACGTGCTGCTCATGGAGCGCGGCTCCAGCTTCGGCTACGGCAACCTGGTGGTGGACATGCGCGGGCTGGTGCAGATGCGCGAGCTGGGCGTGCCGGTCTGCCTCGACGCCACCCACTCGGTGCAGCTGCCCGGCGGCGCCGGCGACGTCACCGGCGGCGAGCGGCAGTTCGTGGCCCCGCTGGCCCGGGCCGCCGCGGCGGTCGGCATCGACGCCCTCTTCATGGAGATCCACGAGGACCCCTCGGTGGCCAGGAGCGACGGCACCAACAGCCTCGACTTCGACATGGCCGACCGGGTGCTGGCCGAGGTGCTGGCGGTGCGCCGCGCGCTGGGGCAGCCGTGACCTCGCACCGGCCGGTGGTCTCGCGGTCCCGCATCTCGGCGCGGGCGCTGCTGGCCAGGGCGGCGCGCATCCGGCTGGTGCTGCTCGACGTCGACGGCGTGCTCACCGACGGCCGGCTCTACTACGGCCCAGAGGGTGAGCTGATGAAGGCCTTCGACGTCAAGGACGGCCACGGCGTGGTGCTGCTGCGCGATCACGTCGACTTCGGCGTCATCTCCGGCCGGCCCGGCAGGGCCACCCAGCGCCGCCTCGAGGAGCTGCGCTTCAAGCACCTCATCTTCGGGCAGCTCGACAAGCTGGCCGGCTACGCCACGCTGGCCCACCTCGGCATCGCCGACGACGAGGTGGCCTACATGGGCGACGACGTCAACGACCTGGAGCTGCTCCGCCGCGTCGGCCTCTCGGCGGCGCCGGCCGACGCCCGGCCCGAGGTCCGCGCCGCCGTCCACTTCGTGGCCCGCGCGCCCGGTGGCCGCGGGGCGGTGCGCGAGCTCTGCGACCTGGTGGCCGCGGCGCGAGGTCTGCCGCAGGGCCACGGATGACGCCGCCGCTGACCACCCGCGTCCGGCGGGGCACGCGCTCGGTGCTGTTGACCGGGCTGCTGCGGCTCCTCTCCTTCATCCCGCTCGGCCCGGCCCTCCGCCTCGGCGCCCTGCTGGGCGGGCTGGCGGCGCGCCTGCTCGGCGACACCCGCCGCCTCGCGGTCCGTCACCTCACGCTCGCCTTCCCGGAGAAGTCCGACGCCGAGCGCGAGGAGATCGCCCGGCGGATGTTCGTCCACCTCGGGATGATGGCCATGGAGATCACCTCGATCGGCTCGATCGCTCCCCAGCTGACCAGCTACATGGAGACCGACGGGCGGGAGCTGCTCGGGGCGGCGCTGGCCAAGGGGAAGGGGATCGTCTTCGTCACCGGCCACGTCGGCAACTGGGAGCTGATGGCCCGGGTGGTGGCCAAGGTCGGGGCCCCGGTCTCGGCCATCGCCAAGCGGGGGGGGGATGCCCGGGCCATGCGGCTCATCGAGGGGTGGCGCGCCGAGGGCGCCGTCACCACCCTCTGGCGGGAGGACGCCTCGACGGCCCGGGCGCTGCTCAAGGTCTTCAAGGAGAACCGGGTGCTCGGGATCCTGGTCGACCAGGACACCAACGTGCAGGGGGTCTGGGTCCCGTTCTTCGGCCGCCCCGCCTGGTCGCCGCGCGGTCCGGCCGACCTGGCGCTGCGCAGCGGGGCGCCGATCTTGCTCGGGACCAGCCACCGCAGGAGCGAGCGGCCCGGCGACGGCCTGAAGTTCGAGGTGGTCGAGATCCCCTATGACCCGAAGCCGGCCGACAAGGAGGCCGAGGTGCTGCGGATCACCGCCGCCTGCCAGTCGGTGCTCGAGGCGGCCATCCGCCGCCACCCGGCCGACTGGGTCTGGATGCACGATCGCTGGAAGACACAGCCCCGATGATGGGAGATCTCGGCCGGATCCCGGGGGTTTACCCGTCTGCCTGCGATAGACCCAAGCAAGCGCTGTGCCCACCTGCTTGGCATGAAAAAGAGTGCTATGGTTCACGGCACTTGGAGGCGAATGGGGCATCGGCTTGCGACCTTTATGTTCCTTATCCTGGCGGCGGCCTGTCGTCCCGCCAGCCCTGGGGAGGCGCGTCAGGTGGTTCCGGAGCTGACCATGGACGGGGTCCAGTTCCAGGTCGACCGGGCCGGGGTGACCACCGCCTCGGGTGAAGCCGAGCGGCTCACCTACCGGCGCGACACCACCGACCTGGCCGCCACCACCCTCTCCATCGATCTCACCACCCCGACCGGGCTGGTCCACGTCACAGCACCGGCCGGCTCCGGCCGCGCCGCCGACCGCCGCTTCCGGGCTACCGGTGGCATCCGGGCCACCCGCGGGGCAGACGTCGCCGTCACCGCAAGCGCCACCACCCGACCGGGCCCCGACGGCCAGATGGGGGTCGAGGGCGCCGACCCGGTCCAGCTCGAGGGTCCCGGCTACCGGCTCAACGGCACCGGCTTCGTCTTCGACCCGGCCAGCGGCGACCTGGCCATCCGCGGTACGCCCCGGCTCGTCACGGGGCTCCCGACCAGCCCATGACGGCGCCGCTCCTGCTGCTGCTGGCCCTCGCGGCCCCGGTCCCCGCGCCGACCCGGCCCCCCCCGGCGGTGGCGAAGCCTGCCTCCCCGGTCGGCCCCGCTGCCGCCGCCGCCAAGCCGGTCCCGACCCACGTCGACGCCGACGTCATCCGCTACAACTGGTCGACGCGGAAGGTCACGATGCTGGGCAAGCCCTTCGTGACCCTGGTTCGCGAGGACATGACGCTGACCTGCCGCAAGCTGGTCGGCGACAACGACGCCACCGGGCAGCTGGAGCGCGCCACCTGCGAAGGGGACGTGAAGCTGGTCCGCTCCACGCGCATCGTCACCTGCGAGCGGGCGCTCTACGAGCGCGTCGCCGCCCGGGTCATCTGCGAGGGGAACCCGGTGCTGCGCGACGGCGAGACCGTGGCCAGCGGCAAGCGGCTCACCTACCTGCTGGTCGCCGACGAGGTGCTGCTCGAGGAGGCGGTGCAGGCGACCGTTCCGGCCTCGCAGGTCGACCAGGTCCAGAAGAAGCCGGGAGCAAACAAGTGAAGGGCCAGCTCCGCGCCGACGGGCTGGTCAAGAGCTACCGCCGCCGCCGCGTCGTCGACGGCGTCTCCTTCCACGTCGAGCCGGGCGAGGTGGTCGGCCTGCTCGGCCCCAACGGCGCCGGCAAGTCGACCAGCTTCAACATGGTGGTCGGGCTGGTGACCCCCGACGCCGGCACGGTCCGCCTCGGCGACGAGGACCTGACCCACCTGCCCATGCACCGGCGGGCGCGGCTCGGCATCGGCTACCTGCCGCAGGAGGCCTCCATCTTCCGCAAGCTGACGGTTCGCCAGAACTTCGAGGGCGTGCTCGAGGCGCTCGGCGAGGGTCGCGCCGAGCGACGGGCCCGCGCCGACGCCCTGCTGGCCGAGTACCGGCTGGAGAAGGTGGCCGACGGCCTGGGCGAGACGCTCTCCGGCGGCGAGCGGCGCCGCGCCGAGGTGGCCCGGAGCCTGCTCTCCAACCCGAGGTTCATCCTCTTCGACGAGCCCTTCGCCGGCGTCGATCCCATCGCGGTGGGCGAGCTGCAGCGGCTCATCGGCTCGCTGCGCGACCGGAACATCGGCGTCCTCATCACCGACCACAACGTGCGGGAGGCCCTCGGCATCTGCAGCCGGGCCTACATCCTCTCCAACGGCACCATCCTCGAGTCCGGGACCCCGGTCGAGATCGCAGGCAGCGCCAGGGCGCGCACCGCCTACCTCGGGGAGAAGTTCCGCCTCGACGACACACCACCCGGCGTCTGAGGAGCGGCATGGGCCTTGAGCTGAAGCAGCACCTCAAGATGACGCAGCAGCTGGTGATGACACCCCAGCTGCAGCAGGCCATCAAGCTGCTCCAGCTCTCGCGCATGGAGCTGGTCGACCTGGTCCGCACCGAGATGAACGAGAACCCGCTCCTCGACGGCGCCGACGACGGCGAGGACCCGGTGCCCGAGGCCGGCGCCAGCCCGGCCGAGGAGCAGGCGGCCGAGTCGGCCCCGGAGCCCAAGGCCGCCGAGAAGTCCGAGGAGGTCAAGGGCGAGGAGGGCCAGAACGAGATCGACTGGGACCAGTACCTCGACCACTACCAGCTGCAGGGCCACACCGCGCCCTCCAACCGCGGCATGTCCGACGAGGAGCTGCCCGGCTTCGAGGCCACGCTCACCAAGAAGACCGACCTGACCGGCCACCTGGTCTGGCAGCTCCGCCTCTCCCACTTCACCGAGGAGGAGGAGCGGGTGGCGATGCTGATCATCGGCAACCTCGACCAAGACGGCTACTTCACGATGCCGGCCGTCGAGGGCGAGACCGGGGACGACGACGCCTCGCCGCGCGACCCGCTGGTGCGGGTCTCCTTCGAGTCGGGCATCGGCCTGGAGCGCTGCGAGGAGATCCTCAAGAGGGTCCAGACCCTCGACCCCATCGGCATCGCGGCCCGCAACCTGCGCGAGTGCCTGCTGCTGCAGGTGAACCACCTCAACGCCGACACGCCCGAGATCGTGGCCATCATCGAGCGCCACCTCAAGCACCTCGAGTCGAAGAACTACCTGGCCATCGCCAAGGACCTGAAGGTCTCGATCGACGAGGTCGTCAAGGCTGTCAAGGTCATCAGCCGCCTCGAGCCCAAGCCGGGCCGCGCCTTCACCGGCGAGGAGGCGCAGTACATCACCCCCGACGTCTACGTGCACAAGATGGGCGACCGCTACGTCACCGTGCTCAACGACGACGGCCTCTCCAAGCTGCGCATCTCGGCCACCTACCGGGCCGCCCTCAAGAACGGGCAGGCCGGCAACGCCAAGGACTACATCCAGGACAAGCTGCGCAGCGCGGTCTGGCTGATCCGCTCCATCCACCAGCGGCAGCGGACCATCTACAAGGTGACCGAGTCGATCGTGAAGTTCCAGCGCGACTTCTTCGACAGCGGGATCGCCTACCTCAAGCCGCTCATCCTCCGCGACGTCGCCGAGGACATCGGCATGCACGAGTCGACGGTCTCCCGCGTCACCACCAACAAGTACGTCCACACCCCGCAGGGGATCTACGAGCTCAAGTACTTCTTCAACTCGTCGATCAACAAGACCGGCGGCGACGAGATCGCCAGCGAGGCGGTCAAGAACCACATCAAGCAGATCGTGGCAGCCGAGGACGAGAAGCACCCGCACTCCGACCAGCGCATCGTCGAGCTGCTCCAGGTCCAGGGGATCGAGATCGCGCGCCGCACCGTGGCCAAGTACCGGGAAGTGCTTGGGATCCTGCCAAGCTCCAAGCGGAAGAAGTACTTCTAGCCGGACCCCTGTTATCCTTCCTGAGACATGCTGGAAGCGGGCAGCAGCACCCAGGGCCGCGACTCCCTCCACGCTCATCCGGGCGCGCGGGTCGCGGCCGAAGCATGTCGGTCGTACGTGAACGGCACCCACACAGGAGGCGATCCATGCAGGTGAACATCACCTTCCGGCACCTGGAGCCCACCGAAGCACTCAAGGCGCACGTGAAGGGGAGGATCGAGCACGTCCAGCGGTTCCTCGACCGGCCGACCGAGTCCCACGCCGTGCTCCACGTCGAGAACCTGGCCCACCACGCCGAGCTGACGGTGAAGGCGGGGCGCTTCCTGCTCCGCGGCTCCGCCAAGTCGAAGGACATGTACGCCTCGATCGACGAGGCGGCCGACAAGATCGAGCGGCAGCTCAAGAAGCACAAGTCGAAGCTGCAGGATCACAAGAACGGCCACGTCGAGCCGGTGCCGGTCGAGGTGCGCCACGACGTCATCGACATCATCGATCACCCGGAGCGGCCCAGCCACCGGGTCGCCAAGAGCCGCGTCTTCCAGGCCAAGGAGATGAACGTCGACGACGCCATCCTCCAGCTCGACCTGCTGGGGAGCCAGTTCTTCGTCTTCCAGAACGCGGCCGATCGTGTCATCAACGTGCTCTACCGCAGGGACGACGGCAGCCTCGGGCTCATCGAGGCGCGCAGCTCCTAGGAAAGGTTGACCAAGGGTGAAGATACAGGACTTCCTCCAGCCTCAGGCGGTGGTGGCCGAGCTGACCGGGACCACCGCCGCCGAGGTGCTGGCCGAGCTCTGCCGGCCGGTGGCGCAGGCCAACGGGCTCGACGCCGCCCGGCTGGTGCAGGTGCTGCTCGATCGCGAGCGGCTCGGCTCGACCGGCGTCGGTGACGGCGTCGCCATCCCCCACGGCAAGCTGCCTGGGTTGCCGGCGCTGGTGGCCATCTTCGGCCGCTCGCGCGCCGGCGTCGAGTACCGGGCCGCCGACGGCAAGCCGGCGAAGCTCTTCTTCGCCCTCTTCGCGCCGGAGAACTCGGCCGGGGTCCACCTGAAGGCGCTCTCCAGGGTCAGCCGGATCTTCCGCGTCCCGGCCCTCCGGGAGGCGATCCTGGCCGCCACGTCGGCCGAGGAGATCCATCGGTTGATCCTGGCCGAAGATGCCCGGGACTGAGGTAAGCTCACCCCTCGTATGGGGCGCCTCCTGCGCCCCGGACTTCGAGGAGGCGGCTCCGAGTGGCGACCAACCTGTTGAGGATCGACTGCTCCGGGATGCGCTGTCCGCAGCCCGTCCTGAAGCTCGCGGTCGAGACCGCCGAGACTCCGGCCGGGACCGTGGTCGAGATCAGCGGCGACTGTCCGACCTTCGAGAAGGACATACGCACCTTCTGCGAGCGGCGCCGCAAGACCCTGCTGGCGGTCCGCGCCGACGGCCTCAAGACCGTCATCCTCATCCAGTACTGATGGTGTGAGCGCGTCGCCACCGCCCGGACCCGCCGCGGCCCCGCCCGAACCGGCACCAGGCCGGACCGGGCTGGTCTTCTGCCGCTGCGGTCCCAACCTCTTCAACCTCATCGAGCTCGGCCCGCTGGAGGCCCGCGCGCACTGGCCCGAGGCGGCCGCGGTGGCGGTGCAGGGGATCCTCTGCGGCGAGGAGGGGCAGGCCTGGCTGGCCGGCTGGCTCAGGGCGGAGCGGCTCGACCGGCTGGTGATCGCCGCCTGCTCGCCGCGGGAGCACGAGCTGACCTTCCGCGCCGTGATGGCGCGGGCCGGACTCAACCCCTACCTGCTGCACATGGTCAACCTGCGCGAGCAGGTCGAGTGGATCGGCGGAGCGCCGGAGCAGGCCACGGCCCGCGCCGAGCGGCTGGTTCGCGCCGGCCTGGCCCGGGTGGCGCGGCAGGAGGCGAGGGAGCGGCGCCAGATCGACGTCAACGCCGACGTGGTGGTGGTGGGCGGCGGCGCGGCCGGGGTGGCGGCGGCGCTGGCGCTGGCGCGCAAGGACCGCAAGGTGCTGCTGCTGGAGCGGTCGCCGGCGCTGGGCGGGCTGGCCGCGCAGCTCGACGAGATCTTCCCCGACCACCTCTGCGCCTCCTGCTTCATGGAGCCGGCCCTCGACGAGGTGTTGCACCACGAGCGGATCGAGGTGCTGACCGAAGCCACCGTGACCGGCGTGCGCGGCACGGCCGGAGCCTTCGAGGTGACGGCGGCCTGCGCCCCCCGCTTCGTCGACGCCGAGAAGTGCATCGGCTGCGGTCAGTGCAGCCTGATCTGCCCGGTCGAGGTGGTCGATCCCTTCGCCGGGGGGCTGGGGAAGCGCCGCGCCATCGGCGCCGCCTATCCGGGGAGCCTGCCGCACGTGGCCGTGCTCGACCCGGCCGCCTGCCTGCACCACCGCGACGGCAGCTGCGACTCCTGCCAGGTCGGCTGCGGCTTCGACGCCATCCGGCTCGATGCCGCCGCCGAGAAGCGGGTCTTCAACGCCGGCGCCATCGTGGTGGCGACCGGCTTCAGGCCCGGCGAGGTGAGCGGCCCGCCCGGCACCATCTCCACCTGGCAGCTGGAGCGGCTGCTCCACCCGGGCGGCCCCACCGAGGGGAAGCTGGAGCTCCCCGGGAGGCCGCCGCCCGGCTCGGTGCTGCTCGCCTCGACCGCCAGCGAGACCGACGGCGCGCTGCCGCCCCGGGAGCTGCTCAAGCTGGCCCGCGGCCTCACGACCCGCTGGCCGGCCCTGGCGGTGACCGTGGCCGGTGGGCTGTCGCGCACGCCCGGGCTGGGCGGCGAGGCGAGGGCCGCCGCCGCGGCCGGCGTGGAGCTGCTCGACGACGAGCTGCTGGCCGGACAGGAGCGGCCGGCGGGCGATGCGGTCGAGGTCCGGCTGGCCAACGGGCTGCTCGAGACCGCGCGCTGCTTCGATCTGGTGGTGATCCACGCGCCGTCGCTTCCGGCCCTCGGCGCCGAGGCGCTGGCCGGGCTGCTGCGGCTCGACCGCGACGCCCGCGGCTTCTTCTCGGAGGGCTCGGCCAACCCCTTCGAGCCGACCTCGACGCGGGTGGCCGGGGTCTTCGTGGCCGGCGCGGCAGGCGGACCGCGCCCCATCCGCGAGGCGATCCGCGACGGCGCCGCGGCGGCTGGGCGGGTGCTCGCCACGCTGGTGCCCGGTGAGAAGCATGAGCTGTCGGCGCTGGCGGCCGAGATCGACCCGGTCACCTGCGGCGGCTGCGGCACCTGCGCCTCGGCCTGCCCGTACCACGCCGTGGTCCGCGACCCGGCCACGCTGGCCTACCAGGTCGAGGCGGCCACCTGCCACGCCTGCGGCAGCTGCGCCGCCTCCTGCCCGACCGGCGCCGCCGCCGCGCCGCACTTCACCCGCGCCCAGCTCACCGCCGAGATCTCGGCGCTGCTGGCGAGCGCGCGAGCCGGGGCCAGCCCATGAAGCCCCCCCCGCGCATCGTCGCCTTCCTCTGCGAGTGGTGTGCCTACGCAGCCGCCGACAAGGCCGGCGCCTCGCACCAGGCCTACCCGCAGACCCTGCTGACGGTGCGCGTCCCCTGCACCGGCCGGGTCGAGCCGGCCATGGTGCTGCAGGCCTTCCGCGAGGGGGCCGACGGCGTGCTGGTGGGCGGCTGCCACCCGGGCGACTGCCACCACGTCGACGGCAACGTGCGGGCCGCGGCGCGGCTGACGCTGCTCTCGCGGGCCCTGGACCAGTTGCAGATCCCGCGGGCCCGGCTCCGGGTGGAGTGGGTCGGCGCCGCCGAGGGAACCCGCTTCGCCGAGGTGGCGACGCAGATGACCGCCGAGCTCACGGCGCTCGGGCCGCTCGACTACCAGCGCCGCGCCCTCGACTCGGTCGAGGACGCACTGCACGTCACCACGGCCAGGCTCCACCAGCTCGAGGAGGCGCGCGGCGCCCCCCGCGCCCCCGGCAAGCCGCGCGTCGCCTTCTACTGGAACGCCTCCTGCGGCGGCTGCGAGGAGGCGGTCGTGGACCTCGGCGACGGCTTCGCCGCGCTGGCGGCCGCCGTCGAGATCGTGCTCTGGCCGGTGGCGCTCGACACCAAGAAGGCCGAGGTCGAGGCCATGCCCGACGGTCACATCGACGTCGCCTTCGTCAACGGCGCCATCCGCCTCGACGACCAGGACCACTGGGCGGTGCTCTTGCGGCGCAAGTCGCGCACCCTGGTCGCCTTCGGCGCCTGTGCCCACCTCGGCGGCGTGGTCGGCCTCGGCAACCTCTCCGAGCCCGGGACCCTGCTCACCACCGCCTACCGCGACCAGCCGTCGATCTCCAACCCGGGGCAGGTGCTCCCCGGGCAGCCGGTGCAGGCCGGCGGCCACGAGCTCACGCTGCCGGCGCTCCTCTCCCGCGCCCTGCCGCTGGCGGCGGCGGTGCCGGTCGACTTCACGATCCCGGGCTGCCCGCCCTCGCCGCCGGTGCTGCAGGCGGCCATCGACCTGCTCCTGTCCGGCGCCGGCCTGCCACCACCCGGCGCGGTGCTGGCCCCCAACGCCTCGCTCTGCGACAGCTGCCCGCGCACCGGCTCGCGGCCTGAGCGGCTGCAGCTGACGGCGCTGGCGCGGCTCGCCACCACCCAGCCGGACGAGGCGACCTGCTTCCTGGCCCAGGGGCTCATCTGCCACGGCCCGGCCACGCGCCAGGGCTGCCAGCCCGGCTGCGTCGAGGTCAACATGCCCTGCCGCGGCTGCTTCGGGCCGCTCGACGGCGTGGTCGACGGCGGGGCCGCCATGCTCTCGGCCTTCGCCTCGCTCTTCGCCGGCGACCTGGCGACGCAGCAGGCGCTGGCCACCAGCCTCCCCGACCCGGCCGGCACCTTCTGGCGCTATGGGCTGGCCGCCGCGCTGCTCCCCCGGCGGCTCCCGGAGGGCGCACCATGACCCGGCGCATCACCATCGACCCGATCACCAGGCTGGAGGGGCACGGCAAGATCGAGATCCTGCTCGACGAGCAGGGGAACGCCCAGCAGGCCTTCCTGCAGGTGCCGGAGCTGCGCGGCTTCGAGCAGTTCTGCCTGGGGCGCCCGGCCGAGGAGATGCCGCAGCTCACCGCGCACGTCTGCGGCGTCTGCCCGGCCGCCCACCACCTGGCCTCGGTGCGGGCCCTCGACGCCCTCTACGGAGTCACCCCGCCGCCGGCGGCGCTGGCGCTGCAGCGGCTCTACTACGACCTCTTCATCTTCGAGGACCACCTCCTCCACTACTGGTACATGGGCGGCCCGGACTTCATCGTCGGCCCCAAGGCCCCGGCGCCGCTGCGCAACATCCTCGGGGTGCTGGGCCGGGTCAGCGCCTCGCTCGGAGCGCGCATCCTCTCGGTCCGCAAGGAGGCCCGCGACCTCATGGCGGCCATCAGCGGCCGCACCGTCCACCCGGTCTTCGCCCTCCCCGGCGGTTGCTCCCGTCCCATGCCGGTCGAGGCGCTGGCGCAGCTGCGCGAGGCGGCGCCGCGGCTGGTGCAGTTCTCGGTCGACACCCTCGAGTCCTTCCGCGCCGCGGTGCTGGAGCAGCGCGAGTACCTCCAGGCCATCGGCAGCGAGGTCTACCGGCTGCGGACCCACTCGATGGGGATGGTCGACGAGGCCGGCCGGCTCACCTTCCTCGACGGCACGCTGCGGGTGGTCGACACCGCCGGCACCGAGACCCTGCGCTTCGCCCCGGCCGACTATCTCGACCACCTGGCCGAGCGGGTCGAGCCCTGGACCTACGCCAAGTTCACCTTTCTCAAGTCGAAGGGCTGGACCGGCTTCACCGAAGGTGACGAGAGCGGCCTCTACCGGGTCGGGCCGCTGGCCCGGCTCAACGTGGCCACCGCCATGGCCACCCCGCTGGCCGAGGTCGAGCGGCAGCGGCTCTTCGAGACGCTCGGGTGGCCGGCCCACCAGACGCTGGCCTTCCACTGGGCGCGCCTCGTCGAGGCCTTGCAGGCGGCCGAGCGGGTGGCGGCGGCGGTCGACGACCCGCTGCTCGCCTCGCGCGATGTCCGCACCGTGCCCAGGGCCCTCTCCGGCCCGGCCGAAGGGGTCGGCGTGGTCGAGGCCCCGCGCGGCACGCTCATCCACCATTACCGGACCGGGGCCGATGGCCTGCTCACCGCGGTCAACCTGGTGGTCGCCTCGCAGCACAACGCCGCGCCGGTGCAGGTCTCGGTCCGCAAGGCGGCCCGCGGGCTGATCCGCAACGGCGTCGTCAACGACGGGCTGCTCAACCAGCTGGAGATGGCCTTCCGCGCCTACGATCCGTGCAACGCCTGCGCCTCCCACTCGCTGCCCGGCGAGCTGCCGCTGGTGGTGACGGTGAGGGACGCCCGCGGCGCGGTGGTCGAGGTGCTCCGCCGGCGGGTGCCGGAAGAGCACCCGTGAGTCGCCCCGGCGCGGCCGCACCACCGGCCGGCGAGCAGGTGCAGCGCGGCGGCCTGCTGGTCCTCTGCCTCGGCAACCCGCTGCGGAGCGACGACGCCGTGGCCCTCCACGTGGCGAGGGCGCTCGAGGCGGCGCCGCCGCCGGGGGCGACCGTCAAGGTGAGCGCCCGG
>JANYBC010000250.1 GCA_025360965.1 Anaeromyxobacter sp.
CCGGGCGCGGGCCACCGCGACGCCGGTGGCGAGCGCGGGGCCAGGCCGAGCGGCCGACCGGTGGGCCGCGGCGCGCCGGCCAAGGGGCAGGGCGGTGGCAGGCCGGGTGGCGGCAAGAAGGGCGGCAAGCCGGGACCGGGAGGCAAGGGCGGTGGCAAGGGCAGCAAGGGCAGCAAGGGCAGCAAGGGCAGCAAGGGCAGCAAGGGCGGGCGTGGCGGTGGCCGTGGCCGGCGCTAGAGGCCACCGGTGACGCTCGCCGACGCCGCCCTGCTGGCCGCGGCCGCCACCGGCGCCGGCGTGGTCAACGCCATCGCCGGGGGCGGGACGCTCCTCACCTTCCCGGCGCTGCTCGCCGTCGGCATCGGACCGGTGGCCGCCAACGCCACCAACACCCTGGCGCTCTGGCCCGGCCAGCTCTCCGGCGCCTGGACCTACCGGCGCCACCTCGGCGACGAGAAGAAGCTGGCGCTGGCGCTGGCGGTCCCTTCCCTGGTGGGCGGCGTGCTCGGCTCGCTGCTGGTGCTCTGGCTCCCGGAGCGGGTCTTCGCCTCGGTGGTCCCCTGGCTGATCGTCTTCGCCTGCGTCCTGCTGGCGGTGCAGGGGCCGCTGAAGCGGGTCCTGGCCAAGCTGCCGGGCAGCGACCACCCGGCGGCGCTCTGGTTCATCCAGCTGGCGGTCGCCACCTACGGCGGCTACTTCGGGGCCGGCATGGGCATCCTCATGCTGGCCGCCATGGGCATCCTCATCAAGTCGAGCCAGCAGCACGCCAACGCGCTCAAGGTGCTCTTCTCCTTCCTCATCAACGGCGTGGCGGCGCTGATCTTCCTCGGCGCCGGCGCGGCGCGGCTGCCGGAGGCGGCGCTCATGGCCGTGGCGGCGGGGCTGGGCGGCTGGGGCGGCGCGCACCTCGCCCAGCGGATGCCGCCGGCGGCGATGCGCTGGGTGGCGATCGGCGTCGGGCTCTACGCCGCGGCGCGGATGTTCTGGTAGCGCGGCCGGGGCCCTGGGCCGGCGGGCCGCTACATCCCCAGGAACGCCTTGCGGACGTGGTCGTTGCCGAGCAGCTCGGCGCCGGTCCCGGTCATCACCACCCGGCCGGTCTCCAGCACGTAGGCCCGGCTGGAGATCTTGAGCGACTGGTAGACGTTCTGCTCGACCAGCAGGATGGTGGTCCCCTGCGCGTTGATCTCCTTGATGATCTCGAAGATGTTCTTCACGAAGAGCGGCGAGAGGCCGAGGCTCGGCTCGTCGAGCAGCAGCAGCTTGGGGTTGGCCATCAGGCCGCGGGCGATGGCCAGCATCTGCTGCTCGCCGCCGGACATGGTGCCGCCCAGCTGCTTGCGCCGCTCGGCCAGGCGCGGGAAGAGCGTGAAGGCCCGCTCCATGTTGCGGGCCCGGTCGGGGCGGTTGGCCGGCAGGTAGGAGCCCATCCGCAGGTTCTCCACCACCGTGAGCTCCGGGAAGATGCGGCGCGCCTCCGGCACCTGCACCAGCCGCTGCTCCACCACCTGGTGCGGCTGGAGCCTGGCCAGGTCGTTCCCCTCGAAGCGGATCGAGCCGCCGGTCGGCTTGAGCAGGCGGGAGATGTTGCGCAGGATGGTCGACTTGCCGGCGCCGTTGGCGCCGACCACGGTGACGATCTCGCCCTGGTTGACGGTCAGGTCGACGCCCCAGAGCACCTGCAGGTCGCCGTAGGCGTAGGTGAGCTGCTTGATCTCAAGCATCGACGGCCTCCCCCAGGTACGCGGTGATGACGTCCTTGTTGGTGGCCACCTGGGTTGGCGATCCCTCGGCCAGCTTCTCGCCCGAGTTGAGCACCACCAGCCGATCCGAGAGCCGCATGATGGCCTTCATGTCGTGCTCGATGACCACCTGGGTGAGCCCGAGCTTCTTGAGCTCGAGGATGAGCAGGATGATCTCCTCCGACTCGGCCTGGTTGAGGCCGCCCATGACCTCGTCGAGCAGCAGCAGCTCCGGCTTGGTGGCCAGCACCCGGCCCACCTCCAGCTTCTTGCGCTCACCGATGGGGAGGCTGCCGGCCAGGAAGTGGGACTTGTGGTCGAGCCGCACCACCCGGAGCTGCTCCTGGGCCACCTGGCGCGCCACCCGCAGCGAATGGGTGCGGACCAGCGCGCCGACCATGACGTTGTCGAGCACCGTCATCTTGGCCAGCGGCCTGACCTTCTGCCAGGTGCGGACCATGCCGAGCCGGCAGACCGCGTCGGGTTGGAGGCCGTTGATGCGGACCCCCTTGAAGAGCACGTCGCCGCTGGTCGGCGCGTAGAAGCCGGTGATGCAGTTGAAGAGGGTGGTCTTGCCGGCGCCGTTGGGTCCGATCAGGCCGACGATCTCGCCGAGGCCGACGTCGAAGCTGACGTCGGAGTTGGCGGCGAGGCCGCCGAAGCGCTTGGAGACGTTCTTGATCTCGAGGAATGCGGACATGGGCTCTCTCCGGACCGGCTAGGCCGCCGCCGCGGGCTGGCTGGGAGGTGTGGGCTTCGCGGCCAGGCGCTTCTTGACGCGCGCCACGGCGGTCCGCAGCAGCCCGAGGAAGCCCTCCGGGGCGAAGAGCACCACCACCACCACCAGCACGCCGTAGAAGAGGACGTGGGCGTTGGAGAGGCGGGCCTCGATGAAGGCCACCGTCGGCGAGCTGTCGGCCAGCAGGCCGGCCTGCACCAGCCACTTGGGGTTGCGCAGCGACTCGGAGAGGAGCACCAGCACCACCGAGCCGACCACCGGGCCGAGGATGGTGCCGATGCCGCCGATGATGCAGATCAGGACCATCTGCACCGAGACGTCGATGCCGAAGGCGATGTTGGGGTCGATGAAGCGGACGTAGAGCGCGAAGAGGCTGCCGGCCGCCGCCGTGAAGGCGGCCGAGAGCATCAGCGCCAGGTTCTTGTGCAGCGTCGGGTTGATGCCGAGGCTGTGTGCGGCGTCCTGATCCTCTCGGATGGCCTGGAAGGTGTAGCCGAGCTTGCTGTGCTGGACGAACCAGGTGACCGAGATGACGATCACCGCCAGCCCGAGCGAGGTGTAGAAGAAGGGGACCTTGCCGAGGAACTTGACGGTGAACCAGGGGGTCTCCAGCGGCGGGATGCCGTTGAGCAGGATCCCCTCGGCGCCGCGGGTCAGGTCCTTGAAGTGGAGGGCCGCCAGCCGGATGATTTCGGCCATGGAGATCGAGGCCAGCACGAAGTAGGGGCCGCGCAGCCGGAAGGTGATGCTGCCGATCACCACCGAGAGCAGCACGGCGTTGAGCATCGACAGGCCGATGCCGTACCACGGAGCGATCTGGTGCAGCTCCAGCAGCAGCATGGTGGTGTAGGCGCCGATGCCGAAGTAGGCGGCGTGGCCCACCGAGTACTGGCCGGCGTAGCCGCCCACGATGTTCCAGGCCGAGCCCTGGGCGATGGCCAGGAAGACCATGATCCACATGTGGAGGATGAGCGGCTTGCGCGAGAACTGGGGCACCAGCGCCACCAGGCCGATGACCGCCAGGTAGGCCAGGAAGGCGGGCGCCGAGAAGCCGCGCGGAGTGCGGAGCGAGCGGAGCAGGGAGGACATCAGGTCCTCGACTTGCCGAGCAGGCCGGCGGGACGGAAGAGGAGGATCAACAGGAAGAGGACGTAGACCACCAGCTCCTTCAGGCCGCTGGCCACGTAGACGGCCGAGAGCGACTCGGTGACCCCGATGAGGATCCCGCCCAGCGTGGCGCCGACGATGCTCCCCATGCCACCCAGCACCACCACCACGAAGGCCTTGAGGGTGAAGGGGCCGCCCACCTGCGGGAAGATGTAGTAGGTGGGCGCCAGCAGCGCCCCGGCGATGCCGGCCATGGCGGTGCCCAGCCCGAAGGCCAGCACCGACATCCGCTTCACGTTGATCCCCATGAGCTGGGCGGCGTCGCGGTCCTGGGCGGTGGCGCGGATGGCCTGACCGGTGTCGGTGTTCTGCAGGAACCAGAAGAGGGCGCCGGTGATGGCCACGGTGATCAGGAAGGAGTAGAGCAGCGGCTGCGAGACCGAGAGGCCGAAGACCTGGAACGCCGAGGAGGTGTAGCTGGTGGTGAGGATGCGGTAGTCGGAGGTGAAGGCCAGCATGATGGCGTTGCTCATCACCAGCCCCATGCCGATGGTGAGCAGGATCTGGTTCTGCGGCAGGGCGTTGAGCACCCGGTTGATGAAGACCTTCTGCAGCAGCACCCCCCAGAGGAAGAGCACCGGGGCGGTGATCAGCAGCGAGAGGTACGGGTCGATGTTGAAGAGCGCGAAGAGGCCCCAGGTCACGTACATGCCGAGCATCAGCAGGTCGCCGTGCGCGAAGTTGATGACCCGCATGACGCCGAAGATGATGGTCAGGCCGATGCCGATGAGTGCGTAGACGCCGCCCACCAGGATGCCCGACAGCAGGGACTGCAGGAAGATGGCCATCAGGGACCTCGTTCCGGCGCCTGGCGGGCCGGGGGGACGGGGACGGCCTCTCGGCCGCCCCCGGGTGCCTCACGGAGCGGCGACGGCGCTACTTCCAGCCCGGGAAGGGGTAGACCGCCTTGGCGGTTGCCACCTTGGCCGGGAAGACCGTCACCGACTTGCCGGCCTGGTACTGGATGACCGGCATGGCGTTGTGGTTCTGGTTGTTGTAGCCGTCGTACGCCTCGAACTTCACCTCGCCCATGATGGTCTGCCAGGTGTCGGTGGCCAGCGCCTCGCGGACCTTGGCGCGGTCGGCGCCGCCCTTCTTGACCGCCGCCCCGACCACCATCATCGAGGTGTAGGTGCAGGCGGCGTGGTAGGTCGGCCGCTTGCCGAACTTGGCCTGGTAGCGGGCGGCGAACTCCATGGAGGCCTTGCTGGAGTCGGGGGTCCACTGCGTCACCGAGAAGACGTTGGTGGAGATGTCCTTCTCACCCTCGAACTGGGCGGTGTCGAAGCCGGCGCCGCCGCCGAGGAAGGCCTGCGGCTTGAGCCCCAGCTCGCGCGACTGCCGCATCAGCAGGATGGCGTCGGCCACGTAGGAGACCATGAAGACCAGGTCGGGGTTCTGCCCCTTCACCTTGCTCAGGGTCGAGCGGTAGTCGGGTGAGCCCTTCTGGTAGGCCTCGTCGGCCACCACGGTCAGCCCCTTGGCGACCGCGTACTCCTTGCCCACTTTGGAGAGCGAGGAGCCGAAGTCGGTCGACTCGTAGATGAAGGCCACCGACTTCGGCTTGCCGAAGGCGAGGGCGGCGTCGATGAGCGCCTTGGCGTAGACGTTGGCCGGGGCGTTGACGCGGAAGACCCACTTGTAGCCCTGGCGCGTGATCTCCTCCTTGGAGGCGGCCGGGATCACCTGGGGGACGCCGTACTGCTCGGCCTGCTTGGCCACGGCGTTGGCGCAGGCGGAGGTGTACGGGCCGACGATGGCGGTGACCTCGTCGCCTGTGGCCAGCTGCTCGATGGCGCTGATCGCCTTGTCGGGCTTGCCGGTGTCGTCCTGGCGGATCACCTTGACGTCGACCCCCTGCTTCTTCAGGTCCTCGAGGGCCAGCTCGAGGCCGTTGGTCATGGTCTCGCCGATGGGGGCCTCGGCGCCAGTGATGGTGTTGATGAAGCCGATCTTGACGGGGGCGGCGCCGGCCAGCCCGGGCAGGGCGAGCGCGGCGGCGGCGACGGTGGAGAGGAGGAGGGAGGCGAGGCGCATGGGGGGCTCCTTGGTGCGGGGAGACTGAGGCTGTGAGGTCGGAAACGAAAGAGGGGCGCCCTCGCCCGAAGGCCCCGGGCGCCCCTCGGAGAGGAAATAACGCTAGAACTTGAGCTGGGAGGAGACCGCCACCTGGGTGGCGTCCTGCTTGGTGGTGGCGGTGCCGCCGGCGGCGGTGAGGAACTCGGTCTTGACCTGCGCCGCCTCGATGCCGAACCGCCAGGCCTTGCCGGCGTTGAAGATCAGGCCGCCGGCCAGCTGGTCGCTCTTGATGCGGGCGTTGTTGGCCGAGGTGGCCTTGTCGGCCTCACCGTGGCCGAGACCGGCGGTGACCCAGAACCAGGGGAGTGGCTTGATGATCGCCTGGGCCCAGAAGCCCGAGGACTTGAGCGCCTTGACGCCGGTGCCGGCCGGGGCGCCGGCCTGGTTGTAGGTCGGGGCGCCGATGGCGTTGTAGGTGTCGTCCGCGCCGGAGCCCGTGTAGAACTCGCCCTTGACCTGCAGGAGCGAGGTCAGGCCGAGGTCAAGATCCAGACCGATCAGGCTGCCGGTGACGTCCTGCTGGTTGTTGGTGCCAGCGCCCGAGTAATAGTTCATGCGGCGGGTGTTCTGGTGGTAGCCGAGGCCGACCGCCGCGCTGATGTCCTGGGCGAACTTGGCGTTGGCGCCGACGCGGGCCTCGATGTTCGGCATGCGCGACTGGTTGCCGGCCCCCATGTCGACGGCGGCGGTGGTGCCGGGGCCGCTGACAGGGGTGAGGGTGGCCGGGGAGAGGAGGGCCACGGCGGCGTTGAAGCCGATGTCACCGAAGTTGTTGGCGTAGCTCACCCGGAACTGCGGCGAGCGGCGCCAGAGGTTGCCGGCCTGCCAGAAGAGCGGCTTGGCCACCCAGGCGAGGCTCTCGGCGAAGAGGGTGTTGACGATGCCGGCGTCCTGGCCGGCAAGCACCGAGATGTTGCCGGCGCTGGTCTTCCAGGAAGCGGTCATCGAGGCGACGCGCAGCCGCATCAGGCCGTTGTACCAGGCGGTCGAGACGGCGATGGTGTGGCCGCCGCTGAAGTCGAACTCGAGCGTGCCGGCCAGGTCGGCGCCCGACCAGTCATCCTTGGTGGCCAGCCTGAAGCCGATGCGCGACTGGCGGGCCGACATGAGCACCGAGCCGCCCTGGACGGCCGCGGTGGCCCAGCCCGGATAGTCCTGGTCGGTCATCGAGCCGCCGGTGAAGAAGGCGTTGGCGAGGATGAAGCCGTACGGGGTGAACTTGACGCCGTCGGCCGTGGGAGCGGCAGCGGGTGCTGCGGCGGGAGCCGCCTGGGCGATGGCGGTGAGAGGGAGAGACAGGGCGAGCAGCCCTGCCAGGAATGTCTTCTTCGTGGTCATGGAGAACCTCCAGAGGCGCGACACTGTGAACCCGGGGTGAAGGGCGGGTGGGCCTCGGGTGGGGGAAGGAAAACGGTAGCACGGCGCCCCATGGGGCCGGCGCAAATCTGACGACGCGATGCGGCAATCCGTGCGCGACCTGCGCGCAAGCGCCCGGGATCACGGCGGGTGGTCACAAGCGCCAGAATTGCGCGGACCAACCCGATCCTTGGGTCCGAGTTTTTCGCAGCCCGGCCGAGGGCCTGCCGGCCCGGTCGCGGCTATCGCCCCAGGGTGACGATGGTGACGGCGTCCCCGCCCTCGTGCTGGTCGCCGCGGCGGTGGCTGGCCACGTAAGGGGAGGCGGCGAGCGCCTCGCGCAGCGCCTGCTTGAGCGCGCCGGTCCCGTGGCCGTGAAGGATGAGGCACTGCGGCTCGCCGTCGGCGTAGAGCCGGTCGAGGAACCGCACCAGCTCGCGCTGCAGCTCGTCGACCCGCAGCCCCCGGACGTCGAGCCGCCGCTCCTCGAGCCGGACCGTGTCGGGGCGGGCCTCCTCGGCCCGGGCCATTCGATCGGCGACGCTCTTGCCGAGGTTGGCCTCGCGCGCCTTTCCCGCCAGCGGGATCAGATCTGCGACAGGCCGCCGAACCTTGAGCGCCCCGGCCTGCACCAGCGCCTGGCTGCCCTGGACCGAGAGCACCTCGCCCTCCTGGCCGAGCGAGGCGATGCGGACCCGCACCCCCGGCCGCAGCTCACCTCCAGGCAGGGCCTCCGCCGCGGTCTCGGCCTGCGCCGCGGCCCGCCTGGTGGCCCCGGCCACCTGGGCCTTCCAGGCCTCGAGCTGGACGGCAGCCTCGCTGGCTCGCCTCACCGAGGGCTGGGCCTGCAGCGCGGCCAGCAGGTCGGCCACCTCGGCCCGGGCCGCGTCGAGTTCGTCGGCGATCGCCTCGCCGATCCGGGCCGCGGCGGCCCGCTCGGCCCGCTGCGCCTCCTCCTCGCGGGCCCTGGCCGCCCCCTCCGCTGCCCGCGCCGCCCGGGCCGAGGCCTCGGCCTCTGCCGCTGCCGCCGAGAGCCTGGCCCGCTCGACCTCCAGGGCCGCCAGCGCCTCGCCGAGCGCCCCGCCGGTGCCGCCGCGCGCCTCCCGGGCCCGCTGCACCACCCCGGCCGGCAGCCCGACCCGCGCCGCCACCTCGATGGCCGACGAGCTCCCGGGCGAGCCGAGATGGAGCTGGTAGGTGGGGGCGAGCCGCTCGGCGTCGAAGCCGACCCGGGCGTTGGCGTAGACCCTGTCGGTCAGCGCCAGCGCCTTGAGCTCGTCGAGATGGGTGGTCACCAGCACGGTGGCGCCGCGGGCCACCAGGGCCTCGAGGATGGCCGCCGCCAGCGCCGCCCCCTCGCGGGGATCGGTGTCGGCGGCGATCTCGTCGACCAGCACCAGCGAGCCGGGGATGGCGCCAGCCAGCATCTCCTTCACGGCGGTCAGGTGGGCCGTGAAGGTGGAGAGGTCCTGGTGCAGGTCGCCCCGCTCGTCGATGGCGGCCTTGACCTCCAGGAAGAAGGGGAGGCGCGAGCCCTCGGCGGCCGCCACCGGCAGGCCGGCCCGCAGCATGAGCGCCGAGAGCCCGACCGCGCTGATGGCCACGGTCTTGCCGCCTCCGTTCGGCCCCGAGACGATCAGGGCCCGGGCCGGCGCCTCCATCCGCACCGTGCTGGCCACCACCTTCTTCCCCTGCAGGGCCAGCAGCGGGTGGCGCAGCGAGCGCAGCTCGAAGCCGTCGCGCTCGGCGGCCAGCTCCGGGGCGTGGGCGTCGAGGTCGGAGGCGAGCCGGGCGGCCGCCTCCAGGCTGTCGAGCTCGGCCAGCACCGCCAGGCCGCGGGCCAGTCCCGCGGCCCGCGCGGTGACCGCGCCGGAGAGCTCGCGGAGGATGCGCAGCTCTTCCTCGGCGGCGGTGGCGTTGGCGATGGCCAGCTCGTTGCCGAGCTCGACCAGGGCGTTCGGCTCGACGAAGAGGGTCTGGCCCGACTGCGAGGCGTTGTGGACGATGCCCGGCACCGCGGCGCGGGCGCTGGCCAGCACCGGCAGCACGTAGCGCTCGTTGCGGATCGTGAAGTAGCGGTCGCGGAGGTGGCGCTCCATCTCCGGATCGGAGAGGTAGGTCTCGACCTGGACCTTGAGGGCCCGGTGCAGGCCGCGGCTCCGCTCGCGCGCCGCCGCCAGCTCGACGCTGGCGCGGTCGGAGACGGTGCCGGAGGGCTCGATGGCCCGCTCGATCCGGTCGGCCAGCCGCTCGTCCGGCTCGAGCGGCTCGGCCAGGGCGGCCAGGCGCGGCGCCTCCCCGGCGTGGGCCTGCAGCGCGGCCCGGGTCCTGGCGACGGCGCGGGCCAGGGCCGCCACCTCGCGCAGCGCCAGCGGCTCGAGCACGCCACCGCGGGCCGCCCGGTCGAGCCCACCCTCGACGTCGGCGAGCCCCCCGAGCGGGAGCGCCGCGCCGGCCTCGGAGAGCCGGCGGGCCTCGTCGACCCGGGCCAGCGCCTCGCCGGCCGCGGCGGCGTCGGGGAGGAAGGGCAAAGCCAGGGCGTGGCGACGACCGGCCGGGAGGCGGCAGCGCGCCGAGAGGGCGGCGAGGATCTCGGGCCAGCCGAGCTGGGCCAGGGTGCGGTCGTGGCTCATGGCGTGAGGGGGTGGGTGTTACCCCGATTCCTCGTCGCCGCGCCACCAGGAGGCTTCGCGGCTATCATGGCGCGGTGAAGCGCCTCCCCCTCGCGGTCCTGCTCCCGCTCGCAGCCCTGGCCGCCTGCTCCGGCACCACGTCGCGCCCGGTCCGGCCGGTGCGCGGACCGATCTGCGCCGTGCCACCCGCGAAGGCGGCGACCGCCCAGCCGGGGGCCGAGGCGCCGGTCGAGGGTGGTCCTCGCCCAGAGGTGCTGCTGGCCCGAGCCCGGCAGCTCCGGGCCGCCGGGGATCACGAGGGGGCGCGCAGGCGGCTGGAGCAGGCGGCCACCATCGCGCCCGACGACGGCGAGATCTGCCTGGCGCTGGCCGACCTGCTGGTGGCCGACGGCGTCGAGCTCGACCGCGCCGGCGGCATGCTGGCCGCCCTGCCGGAGACCTTCCCCGGCCGCGACGAGGCCCAGGGCCGGCTGGCCGAGCAGCGCGGTGACTTCGCCGGGGCCGAGGTGGCCTACGCCCGGCAGCTGGCCCGACGACCTGATCCGCAGGTGCAGTTGCGGCGGGCCCTGGCGCTGGAGAAGCTGGGGCGGCTGGCCGAGGCGATCATCGAGCTGGAGCGGCTGCGCGCCGCCACGCCGGGGGACGGGCTGGTGCGGGCCCGGCTGGCGGAGCTCTACGAGGCGATCGGCCGGCCCACCGAGGCCGAGGCCGAGCTGCGCGGGCTGGCCGAGGCCACCCCGGGCCGGCCCGAGGGCTGGCGCCGCCTGGCCGCCTTCTGCGCGCGCCAGGAGTTCACCGAGCGTGCCCGCGCTGCCGAGGCCCGCGCCCGCGAGGCGGAGTCCAGGCCGAAGCGGGAGCTGCGGCCGCTGCTGCCGACCGGTCGATGAGGCAGGGCCCTACTGCGCCGTGTACCCGCCGTCGACGACGAACGGGACGCCGGTCAGGCCGCCGGCCAGCTCGCTGGTGAGGTAGACCACCGCCGCGCCGATCTCCTCGACGCTGAGCAGCCTGCGCTGCGGCACCAGCGGGTAGATGACCTCCTCGAGGACCCGCTCCAGCGCCACGCCGCGGGTGCGGGCCAGGTCGGAGAGCTGGTTCCGGACCAGCGGGGTGTCGACGTAGCCGGGGCAGAGGGCGTTGACGGTGATGCCGTGGGCCGCCCCCTCCAGCGCCGTCACCCGGGTGAGGCCGATCAGGCCATGCTTGGCCGAGTTGTAGCCGGCCTTGCCGGCGAAGCCGATCAACCCGTTGACCGAGGCGACGTTGACGACCCGGCCCCAGCGCCGCTGCTTCATGAGCGGGAAGACGCGCTTGGTGGCGATGAAGGGGGCCACCAGCATCACCTTGAGGAGCAGCTCGAACTTCTCGACCGGGAACTCCTCGATGGGGGCGACGTGCTGCAGCCCGGCGTTGTTGACGAGGATGTCGAGCCGGCCCCAGCGGGCGGCGGCGGCGTCGATGGCGGCGTTGAGCGCCGCCTCGCTGGTCACGTCGCAGGGCAGGGCCAGCGCCTCCACGCCCTGCCCCGCCAGCGTCGCCAGCGCGGCGTCGAGCGCCGGGCCGGGCCGGTCGGAGAGG
>JANYBC010000075.1 GCA_025360965.1 Anaeromyxobacter sp.
CGCCGCCGGGGCGACGCGGCGCTGCTCGACTACACGAGCCGCTGGGATCGCTGGATCCCGGCTGGCGCCGCCGCGCTGGCGCTCGGCCCCGCCGACTTCACCGCCGCCTGGCGCGGCCTCCCCGACGCCGGCCGCAAGGCGCTGCAGCTTGCAGCCGACCGGATCCGCGCCTTCCACGAGCGCGAGCGCGACGCCGAGGTGCCCGAGTTCACCGACGCGCTCGGCGCCCGGCTGGCCCAGCGCACCCACCCGCTGGCCCGGGTCGGCCTCTACGTGCCCGGCGGCACCGCCCGCTACCCATCCTCGGTGCTGATGACCGCCATCCCGGCTCGCGTGGCCGGGGTCGGCGAGGTGGTGGTGACCACGCCGGGGCTCTTCGCCACCGGCGCGGTCGACGGCTGGACCCTGGCCGCCTGCCACGTCGCCGGCGTCTCCCGCCTCTTCAAGGTGGGCGGGGCCCAGGCGGTGGCGGCGCTGGCCTACGGCACCGCCATGGTGCCGGCGGTGGACAAGATCTGCGGCCCGGGCAACGCCTACGTGGCGGCCGCCAAGCGGCTGGTCTTCGGCCAGGTCGACATCGACATGATCGCCGGTCCCAGCGAGATCCTGGTGCTAGCCGACGCCTCCGCCTCGCCCGCCGAGGTGGCGAGCGATCTCCTGGCGCAGGCCGAGCACGACGTGCGGGCGGTGGCGGTGCTGGTGACGCCCTCGAAGGCGCTGGCGGAGGCGGTGCGCGCCGAGGTGGCGCGGCAGCTCGCCCTCCTGCCGCGCCGCGAGATCGCCGGCCGCTCCATCGCCGAGCGGGGCGCGGTGGTGGTGACGCGGACGCTGGCCGAGGCGGTCAAGCTGGCCGACCAGTTCGCGCCGGAGCACCTCTCCGTGCAGGCCGCCGACGCCCGCAGCCTGGTGCCGAAGCTGACCCGCGCCGGGGCGGTCTTCGTGGGGTCCTCGACGCCGGAGGCGGTCGGCGACTACCTGGCCGGCCCGAGCCACGTCCTGCCGACGGCCGGGACCGCCCGCTTCGCCTCGCCGCTCTCGGTGGCCACCTTCCGGCGGCGCCAGAGCGTCATCGAGTTCACGCCCGGCGCGCTGGCGGCGGTGGCGCCCGCCGTCGAGGCGCTGGCCGGGGCCGAGGGGCTGCTGGCCCACTGGCGCGCCGTCCAGGTGCGGGTCGCGAAGCCGGCGCCAGCCCGGAAGGCCGCGCCCGCCAGCCGGACCAGGCCGCCACGGCAGACGAAGCCGTCGTCGAAGCAGCCGAAGTTGAAGCGCCGGGGGAGGCACTGATGGCGGCCAGGAAGACGAAGACCAGGGCGAAGGCGAAGTCGAAGCCGGGGCAGGGGCGGGTGGCCCGCAAGACCAAGGAGACCGACATCGCCGTGGCGCTGGCCATCGGCGGCACCGCCTGCCGCGTCGAGACCGGCCTGCCCTTCTTCGACCACATGCTGGCGCAGCTCTCCCGCCACGGCGGGCTGGCCCTCGACGTCAGCGCGCACGGCGACCTGGAGGTCGACGCGCATCACACGGTCGAGGACGTCGGCATCGCGCTCGGCGAGGCGTTGCGCGAGGCGCTCGGCGACAAGGCCGGGCTGGCCCGCTACGGCCACGCCGTGGTGCCGCTCGACGAGGCCCTGGTCGAGGCGGTCATCGACCTCTCCGGCCGCCCGCACCTGACCTTCAACGCCAAGCTGCCGAGCGGCAAGAAGTTCATCGGCGGCTACGACGTCGACCTGACGCAGGACTTCCTGCAGGCCTTCTGCAACCACGCCCGGGTCTGCCTCCACGTCAACGTGCGCTACGGCCGCAACCTGCACCACCTCGTCGAGGCCACCTTCAAGGCGGTGGCCCGGGCGCTGCGCGCCGCCACGGCGCGCGAGGGGACGGCGCTGGCGTCGACCAAGGGCGTGCTCTGATGGCGCTGGCCGGGGAAGCCGCGTCGTGAGCGATACCGTCGCACTGGTCGACTACGGCGCCGGCAACCTGCGCTCGGTCGAGAACGCGCTGCGCGAGGTCGGGGCCCAGGTGGTGGTGACCCGGGATCCGGCCGAGGTGCGCGACGCGGCGAGGGTGGTGGTGCCGGGGCAGGGGGCCATGCCGGCCTGCGCCGAGGCCATGCGCGGCAGCGGCGTCGAGGCGGCCCTGCGCGAGGTGATCGCCCGGGGCTCCCCGGTGCTCGGCATCTGCGTCGGCCTGCAGATCCTCTTCACCGACGGTGAGGAGGCGGGCGGCGCCCGCGGGCTCGACCTGGTTTCCGGCACGGTGCGCAAGCTGCCGCCGGAGGTGCGGCTGCCGCACATCGGCTGGTCGAGGCTGGCGGCGGCCGGCCCGCTCCACCCGATCTTCGCGCCGCTGGCCGGTGAGTACGTCTACTTCGCCCACAGCTACGCCGCCCCGGCCGACGCCCCCGGCACCCAGCTCACCGCCACCCACGGCCGGCCCTTCTGCGCCGGGCTGGCCCGCGGCAACCTCTTCGCCGTCCAGTTCCACCCGGAGAAGAGCCAGCAGGCCGGGCTCGCCTTCCTGCGTCGCTTCGTGGGGGTTCCCGCGTGCTCGTGATCCCGGCCATCGACCTCATGAGCGGCGAGGTGGTGCGCCTGCAGAAGGGCGACTTCGCCACCAAGACCGTCTACTCGCGCCACCCGGCCGAGGAGGCGGCCAAGTTCGCCGCCGCCGGGGCCACCCTGCTCCACGTCGTCGACCTCGACGGGGCCAAGGCAGGCTGGCCGGTCAACCTCTCCACGGTGGCCGAGCTCTGCGCCGTCCCCGGGCTGGAGATCGAGCTGGGCGGCGGGCTGCGCACCCTCGGTGACATCGAGAAGGTGCTCAAGCTCGGGGTGGCGGCGGTGGTGCTCGGCACCGCCGCGGTGGAGCGGCTCGATCTGGTCCGCCAGGCCTGCTCCCGTTTCCCCGGCCAGGTCCGCTGCGGCATCGACGCGCGCAACGGCGAGGTCAAGGTGGCCGGCTGGCTGGAGGGCTCGGGCCTGAAGGCGGCCGAGGTGGCGCGGCGGGTCAAGGAGGCCGGCGTCACGCTGGTCGAGTACACCGACGTGGCCCGCGACGGCATGTTCAGCGGCGTCGACGCAGCCGGCGCCGCGGCGCTGCAGGCCGAGGCCGGGGTGGCGGTGGTCGCCTCGGGCGGCGTGGCCGGGCTCGACGACATCCGGGCCTGCGTGGCCGCCGGGGTGGCCGGCGTCATCGTCGGCAAGGCGCTCTACGAGGGGCGCTTCAAGCTCGGCGACGCGGTGGCGCTGGCGGCCGGGAAGGGTGGGTAGGGACCATGCCCGCCAAGCGGATCATCCCCTGCCTCGACGTGAAGGACGGCCGCGTCGTCAAGGGCGTCAAGTTCCAGAACCTGCGCGACGCCGGCGACCCGGTCGAGGCGGCGGCCCGCTACGACGCCCAGGGCGCCGACGAGATCACCTACCTCGACATCGCCGCCACGCTGGAGAACCGCGGCACGCTGCTCGACCTGGTGAGCCGCACCGCGGCCCGGGTCTTCGCGCCGCTCACGGTGGGCGGCGGGGTGCGCAGCGAGGCCGACTTCGTGGCGCTGCTGCGGGCCGGGGCCGACAAGGTGAGCGTCAACTCCTCGGCGGTGAAGGAGCCGGCGCTGGTCGATCGGCTCTCGGCGGTGGCCGGCGCCCAGGCGCTGGTGGTGGCGGTCGACGTGAAGCGGCGCCCCCGGGTGGAGGGGCGCCCCACCGAGTGGGAGGTCTACGTGGCCGGAGGCTCGAAGGCGACCGGGCGCGAGGGGCTGGCCTGGATCCGCGAGGTCGCCGACCGCGGCGCCGGCGAGCTGCTGCTCACCTCGATGGATCGCGACGGCACCCAGGCCGGCTACGACCTCGAGCTGCTGGAGCGGGTGGCCGCGGCGGTCCGCATCCCGGTGATCGCCTCGGGGGGCGTAGGCACCCTGGAGCATCTCGCCGAAGGACTCCGCTTCGCCGACGCGGCGCTGGCCGCCTCGATCTTTCACGACGGGACGTACACGGTCGGTGAGGCCAAGAAGTTCCTGCACTCGCGCGGCGTGGAGGTGCGGCCATGAAGGCGTCCAGGGGAACCAAGTCGTCGGCGGCGCTGCTCGGGCTGGTCCAGTTCGACGAGCGCGGGCTGGTGCCGGTGGTGGCGCAGGAGGCCGACGGCACCGTGCTGATGCTGGCCTGGGCCAACCGCGAGGCGCTCCAGGCCACGCTCACCACCGGGCGCGGCACCTACTGGTCGCGCAGCCGCCGGTCGCTCTGGCGCAAGGGCGACACCTCGGGGCACGTCCAGGAGGTGCTCTCGGTCTCGGTGGACTGCGACGGGGACGCCGTGCTCTACGTGGTGCGGCAGACCGGCCCGGCCTGCCACACCGGGGAGCGGAGCTGCTTCCACACCACCCAGGAGATGCCATGGCCGACGAGCGGTTCCTCGCGACCCTCTGGAAGACCATCGAAGCCCGCCGGGACGATCCGGCCGAGGCCGAGAGCTACACCCGCGCGCTCCTCGCCGCGCCGGCCAAGGCCCGCCGCAAGGTCATCGAAGAGGCCTACGAGGTCGTAGAGGCCCAGCAGGGGCTGCTGGCCGGCCAGGACAGCAAGGAGCACCTGGCGCTGGAGGCGGCCGACCTCGTCTACCACCTGTTCGTGGTGCTGGCCTCGGCGGGGGTCACCCCGGCCCAAGTCTATGGTGCGCTGGAGGCCCGTCATGGGGCCCCCCGGCGGCCCGGAAGTCCTTGACAAACTGGCGAAATCTTTCTAACACCCCCCTTCCACCGTGCGCTTGAGCCGGGTGCCCCAGGGCATCCGGCTTTGCGCTTTCGTGACCCCTCACGAAGCCAACCCAAAGGTTCGAGGCAAAGAATGACCGGAGTGCGTGTCAAGGAAGGCGAGTCCTTCGAGAACGCCATGAAGCGGTTCAAGAAGCAGTGCGAGAAGGCCGGCATCCTCTCGGAGATCCGCAAGCGCGAGCACTACGAGAAGCCGAGCGTGAAGCGCAAGAAGAAGGCGCTGGCGGCCAAGAAGCGCGCCATGAAGAAGTCGCGGAAGTCCTACTAGCCCGCCTTCACCGCTCCTCCCGGGGGACCAGATGGCGCTCAAGGACCAGCTCGACGCCGACCTCAAGTCGTCGATGCGCGAGAAGGACACGGTGAAGCTCTCCGTGGTCCGCATGCTCAAGAGCGCCATCAAGTACCGCGAGATCGAGGCCATGAAGCCGCTCGACGACGCCGGGGTCCTGCAGGTCGTCTCCGGCGAGATCAAGCGGCACAAGGACTCGATCGAGCAGTACCGGGCCGGGAAGCGGCTGGACCTGGTCGAGAAGGAGGAGGCCGAGCTGGTCATCCTCCAGGCCTGGCTCCCGGCGCAGCTCGCCGAGGGCGAGCTCAAGGCGCTGGTCGAGGCGGCGGTCGTCAGGACCGGCGCCAGCGGCCCGCGCGACATGGGGGCGGTGATGAAGGCGCTGCTGCCGGACGTGCAGGGCAAGGCCGACGGCAAGCTGGTCTCCGAGCTGGTGAAGGCCCGCCTCTCGGGGAAGTAGCCGCACGGGGCGACGCCTGATCCCCGACGAGGTCATCGAGGAGATCAAAGCCCGCGTCGACGTGGTGGCGCTGATCGGCCGCCACATGGAGCTGAAGCGGGCCGGTCGGACGTGGAAGGGCTGCTGTCCCTTCCACGGGGAGCGTACGCCGAGCTTCCACGTCTACACCGAGGACAAGCACTACAAGTGCTACGGCTGCGGCGAGTACGGAAACGTCTTCACCTTCCTGCAGAAGCTGCAGGGCAAGGAGTTCCCCGAGGTGGTCCGAGAGCTGGCCGCCGAGGTGGGGATCGAGATCCCCGAGTCGGACGCGCAGGAGACGGCCGAGGCGCAGCGCCGGCGCAAGGAGCGCAACGAGCTCCAGGCCGCCTGCGACGCGGCGGCCCGCTACTGGGCGGCCCGGCTGGGCAGCACATGGGGGAAGGACGCGCAGGGCTACCTGGCGTCGCGGGGGGTGGCGGAGGAGCAGGTCAAGACCTTCCGCCTCGGGGTGGCGGCGCCGGGATGGGAAGACCTGGTGCAGCGGTTGAAGGAGAAGGGGATCGGCGAGGCTGCGATCCGGAAGGCCGGGCTGATGGTCGAGAAGGACGATGGCCGGAGCTACGACCGGTTCCGGGGGCGGCTGATGTTCCCCATCGCCGGGCTCGATGGGCAGGTGATCGGGTTCGGCGGGAGGGCACTGGGCGAGGAGAAGGGGGCCAAGTACATCAACACCCCCGAGACCCTGCTCTACAAGAAGAGCCGCGTGCTCTACGGGTTCGACCTGGCACGCGAAGCGATCCGCAAGACGCGGACCGCGGTGCTGGTGGAGGGATACTTCGACGTGATCGGGCTGCATCAGGCGGGCGTGAAGAACGCCGTGGCGGTCTGCGGCACGGCGCTGACGCCGGAGCACGTGGAGCTGCTCAAGCGCTGCGACTGCCGCGAGGTCACCGTGCTGTTCGACGGCGACCAGGCCGGCCTGGCCGCGCCCGGCAAGGCCGCGGCCGCGATCTTCCCCTCCGGCCTGGCCGGCAAGGTGGCCCTGTTGCCGGCCGGCGCCGCCAAGATGGACCCCGACGACTTCGCCCGCGCCCACGGCAAGGCCGGCCTCGACGCGCTGCTGGCCGCGGCCACGCCGCTCTCGCAGTTCCTCATCGACCGGGCCGTGGAGAGGACCTGCGGGCCGGAGCCGAAGGTCGCGGCGCTGGAGGCCAAACTGGCGGCGGTGGCCGAGCTGGCCCCGCTCGTCAAGCTGGCCCCCGAGGGGCTGGCGCGCGGCGTCTTCGAGGACGCGGTGGCGCGCAAGCTCGACCTCGACGTCGAGGCGCTGCGCCGCGAGCTGGCTGGGGTGAAGCCGGCCCGCGTCGAGGAGATCCCGCCCGAGGCGGACGAGCCGCCCCCCGAGAACGCCGGCTGGACGGCGCCGCAGGGCGACGGCGGTGGCTGGCGGCGCGATCGGCGCACACAGCGCGCCGCCCCGGGGCCGGGCTCGAACCAGCGGGTCCAGGCGGTGCTGCCCGGCCCGGCCGTCGACGCGCTCGGCCTGCTCATCGCCTTCCCCGATCTCGCCCCGGTGGCGGCCGACGAGCACCTCCCGGCGCTGCTGCCGGCCGGGCCGCTGGCCGAGCTGGCCCGGGAGCTGATCCGCGCGCCGCTGCCGCGCGAGGTGGCGCTGGCCCGCCTGGCCGACGCGGCCGAGCCGCTGCGCCGCCGCATCGAGACGCTGGTCGGCCCCGGGAGCGTTGAACGCGTCGACGCCGAGCGGCTGCTGCGCCGGGCCGCCCTGACCGCGGCCATCGCCGCGGTGGCCGAGCAGCAGGAGCGCTGCAACGCCCGGGTGGCGCGGGCCGGCACCCCGGTGCCGGACGACCTTCGCATCGAGGCCGAGGTGGCGATGCGGCGCAGGGCCGATCTGGAGAAGCGGCTGCGGGGGCTCAAGAGCAGCGGTTGACGGGGGCCGCGAGCCCCCCCGAGTGCAGGATGGCCGGGCCAGCCGAACCGCCCAGGGTTAGTGATCACGTAGCAGCAGCGGAATCAGAAGGAGTCGAGCGACATGGCGAAGAAGCCCACCAAGGCGGTCCAGGCGAAGAAGGCGGCCCACCCGGCCAGGCCGGCGGCGAAGTCCAAGGCCAGCGCGCCCCGCACCGCACCCAAGGCGTCCACCAGGGCCGGCAAGCCCGGCAAGGCAGCGCCAGTCAAGGCGATCGCCGAGAAGCCGCTCAAGGGCAAGGCCGCCGCGGCTGCGGAGCTCGAGAAGGCCGGCAAGAAGGGACCCAAGGGGATCCCGGCGCCGGCCGAGAAGCCGGTCAAGCTGCGCAAGGCGCCCTCGGCGCCGGTGGTGGCCGACGAGGACGAGGAGGGCGACGAGGTCGCGGTGGCGGTGGTCGACGCCGACGACGACGACGGCCAGAAGCTCCCCGCCGACGACATGAGCGACATCACCGAGCGGTCCGAGGTGAAGGCGCTCATGGAGCGCGGCCGCGAGAAGGGCTTCCTCACCTATGACGAGGTGAACGACGCCCTGCCCTCGGACATCGCCTCCGACCAGATCGACGACGTCATGTCGATGTTCGGCGAGCACGACATCGAGGTGGTGGACGACGCCTCCAAGATGAAGCTCCCGGAGAAGCCGCCGGAGCCGGACAAGGACGAGAAGGAGGACAAGAAGGAGGAGGAGGAGGAGGACGCCGGCTACGGCAAGTCCAACGACCCGGTCCGCATGTACCTGCGGAAGATGGGCTCGGTCTCGCTCCTCACCCGCGAGGGCGAGGTGGAGATCGCCAAGCGCATCGAGACCGGCGAGAAGGAGATCCTGGCCGCGGTGCTCGGCTCCTCGATCGCCATCCGCGAGATCATCGATCTTGGCAAGAAGCTCAAGGAGAAGAAGATCCGGGTCCGCGAGATCATCAAGGACAGCGGCGAGGAGCAGCCCGCCGAGGAGGTCGAGGAGGTCGAGGAGGTGGAGGAGGTCGAGGTCGCGGGCGCCGAGCCGGGCGCCAGCGGGGGGCCAGCCGCGCCCGAGGTGCCGAGCATCCCCAAGGACGAGGAGCGCAAGGGCGAGAAGGTCCTCAAGCACATCGACGAGATCGCCAAGCAGCTCAAGAACGCCGACGCCGTCAAGAAGGAGCTCCGGGAGAAGGGGGTCTCCGAGGTCGAGCGCAAGAAGCTCCGCATCAAGGTCGTGAAGATCGAGACGGCCATGCTGAAGGAGTTCGAGGCGATCAAGATCAACAAGAAGCAGATCGATCGCATCGTCGCCAAGCTCAAGGCCGCCATCCGCCCCGTCTAGGACGCCAAGCGCGACCTCTGGGAGTGGGAGCGCCGCCTGGGCATGCCCTCGCACGACCTCAAGCGGCTGGTGCGAGACGTCGCCGACGACGCCTCGCGGCGCAAGATGGCGCGCAAGCTCGGCATCACCTCCGACGACCTGCTGGAGATCGACCGCGCCGTCCGCAACATCCACAAGCGGATGGCCCGCATCCGGGAGGAGAACAAGAAGGACGTCAACGGCAAGGACACCGGCTCCGAGGTCACCTACGAGGACCTGGCGCGGACCCACCAGTCGATCCTCGACGGTGAGCGGCGCGCCGAGCGGGCCAAGACCGAGCTGGTGGAGGCCAACCTCCGCCTGGTGGTCTCGATCGCCAAGAAGTACACCAACCGCGGCCTGCAGTTCCTCGACCTGATCCAGGAGGGGAACATCGGCCTGATGAAGGCCGTCGACAAGTTCGAGTACCAGCGCGGGTACAAGTTCTCCACCTACGCCACCTGGTGGATCCGCCAGGCCATCACCCGCGCCATCGCCGACCAGGCCCGGACCATCCGCATCCCGGTCCACATGATCGAGACCATCAACAAGCTGATCCGCACCTCCCGCTACCTGGTGCAGGAGCTGGGGCGCGAGCCCACCCCCGAGGAGATCGCCGAGAAGATGGAGCTCCCGCTCGACAAGGTCCGCAAGGTCCTCAAGATCGCCAAGGAGCCCATCTCGCTGGAGACCCCCATCGGCGAGGAGGAGGACAGCCACCTCGGCGACTTCATCGAGGACAAGTCGCTGGTCTCGCCCTCCGAGGCGGTCATCAACATGAACCTGGCCGAGCAGACCAGGAAGGTGCTGGCCACGCTGACGCCGCGCGAGGAGAAGGTGCTGCGCATGCGCTTCGGCATCGGCGAGAAGAGCGACCACACCCTGGAGGAGGTCGGCCAGGACTTCGAGGTGACCCGCGAGCGCATCCGCCAGATCGAGGCCAAGGCGCTGCGCAAGCTCAGGCACCCGAGCCGCTCCAAGCGGCTCAAGAGCTTCGTGGAGAACTAGAGGCAAGGAAAGTGGTACGAACGCCCTGCCGGGCGAGCTCGGGCCCATAGCTCAACGGCAGAGCAATCGGCTCATAACCGACCCGATCCAGGTTCAAATCCTGGTGGGCCCACAACACCCGTCGTCGAACACGGTCAGGAGAGTCGCTTTGTCGTCGCTGCGAGAGAAGCTGAGGGTGCTGGAAGAGCTGCAGCAGATCGATCTCGACGCCCACGCCGCCAAGACCGGCCTGGACGCCATCCCCGCCGAGCGGGCCAAGCTGGAGGTCAGCGTCAAGGAGGCCCGCAAGGCCTACGACGACCAGAAGGCCAGGCTCGAGAACAACGAGCGCGAGAAGCGGCAGGTCGAGACCCTGCTCGGCATGGATCGCGACAAGGTGAAGAAGTGGGAGGGGCGGCTCGGCGAGATCAAGACGCCGCGCGAGTACGCCGCCATGTCGCGCGAGATCGACATCGCCAAGAAGTCGAACGAGACCCAGACCGAGGCCGGCAAGGCCCTGGCGGCCGCGGCCAGCGAGATCAAGCGGCTGCTCGAGGCCAGCGGCGAGGCGCTCGCCGAGGTCGAGGACGCCGCCGAGACGGCCGCCGCCAAGCTCGACAAGGCCACCGCGGAGGCCGAGGGCAAGCTGGCCGCGCTGGCGGTCCGCCGGGCCACCGCCGCGACGCTGGTCGAGGCCAGCCTGCTGGCCAAGTACGAGAACATCCGCAAGCGGCGGGCCGGCGTGGCCGTGGCCGCGGTGGTCGGCTCGACCTGCAAGGGCTGCCAGCGGAACATCCCGCCGCAGCTCTCCATCGTCCTGCAGCGGGTCAACACCATCGAGACCTGCCCCAACTGTCACCGCATCATCTACTCCCACGACGCCGTCAACCCGCCGGCGCCGCCGCCTCCGGCCTAGGCCACAGTGCCCAAGTCCGTCCTCGCCGACCTGCTCCGCTTCATCGCCGCCAACGAGGAGCTGACGCACGCGCTGGCCCGCTACCCGGGTCACACCCGCGACACGCTCGGCCGCGTGCTCAACGCCGCCGCCGACCGGATCGAGGCCCTCGACGCCGAGGCCCCGGCCCCGGCAGCCTCCAGCGGCAAGGGGCTCAAGGTCCGCAAGGGCAGCGAGGTGGAGCGAGCCGCCGCCCGGGCCGCCGAGGAGTTGCAGGAGTCGATGGAGCTCTCCAAGGCGGAGCGGGAGGCGCGGCGCCGCGAGCGAGCCGCGGCCGCCGCGGTGGTCGAGAAGCAGGAGCAGGCGGTGGCCGCCGAGGTGGCCGCGCTGGCCCGTCCGGTCCAGACCCGGCTCTACTGCGACGGCGCGGCGCGCGGAAACCCGGGCCCGGCCGGCGCCGGAGCGGTGATCGTCAACCCGGCCGGCCACATCGTCGCCAAGGTCGGCAAGTTCCTCGGCGAGGAGACCAACAACGTCGCCGAGTACATGGGGCTGATCCTCGGCCTGAAGCGGGCCAAGGCCATGGGCATCAAAGAGCTCGAGGTGCTGGCCGACTCCGAGCTGGTGGTGAAGCAGGTGCGCGGCGAGTACGCCGTCAAGGCCGAGCACCTGGCGCCGCTCCACGCCGAGGCGGTGGCGCTCTTCAAGGGCTTCGACCAGATCGAGATCCGCCACATCCCGCGCGAAGAGAATGGCCAGGCCGACGCCATGTCGAACCGGGCCATCGACGAGCGGCTCTAGCGGATGGCGCCGATGGTCCCGGCCACCGCGATGTAGTGGCAGATGGCCGCGGCGATCACCAGCACGTGGAAGACCTCGTGGTAGCCGAAGACGCGCGGGTTGGGGTCGGGGAAGCGGGTGGCGTAGACCACCGCGCCGAGCGTGTAGGCGACGCCGCCGGCGCCGAGCAGGGCGACCCCGCTCCAGCCGATGGCGGCCACCATGCTCGGGAAGGTCGGAACGATGACCCAGCCGAGCGCCACGGTGAGGACCGCCATGAGCCACTTGGGGGCGAGCGGCCAGGCCACCGAGAGGATCATGCCGGCCAGCGCGCCGGTCCAGACGATCCAGAGCAGCGGGTGGCCGGTCTCGGGCGGCATGAGGAGGCAGAAGGGGGTGTAGGTGCCGGCGATGAGCACGAAGATGGCGGCGTGGTCGAGCCGGCGCATCAGCATGCGTGAGCGGTCGCCCCAGCGGGGCCGGTGGTAGAGGGCCGAGATGGAGAACTGGGCGGTCAGGGCGAAGCCGTAGACGGCCGCGGCCACGGCGCCGCGCAGGCCGGTCGAGGCGCTGACCAGCGCGATCCAGCCGGCGACCGCGAAGGCGGCGGCGATCTCGTGGGAGACGCCGCGGAGCAGGGGCTTCGGGCCGGGGGTGCGGGCGACCGTGGACATGCGGGCATCTTCGGCCGGCCGCGTCATGGCGTTGTCACGGACCCCGAGGCAGCTTTTGCCTGGGTCGCGGCACTACAGCGCCGACTCGTGCTTCGAGGCGCCCTTGACCATGTCGGCCCGGTCCTCGGCCCGCTCCTCGGCCTGCTCCAGCTTCAGCTTCTTCATGCGGCGGCGGATCAGCTCGCGCTTCAAGGACGAGAGGTGATCGACGAACATGGTGCCCTGGAGGTGGTCGTACTCGTGCTGCACGGCGATGGCCAGCAGCTCGTCGCACTCCAGCTCGAACTTCTTGCCGTCGCGCCCCAGCGCCCGGACCCAGACCTTGTCGGCCCGCTCCACGTCCTCGGCCTCGCCGGGGATGGAGAGGCAGCCCTCGGTGTAGACCCGGGTCCCCTCGGTCCTGACGATCTCGGGGTTGACGAGGTGGAGCAGCTTCTGCCCCTCCTGCCGCGGCGAGACGTCGATGACGATGACCCGCTGCAGCACCCCGACCTGGGGCGCCGCCAGGCCGACGCCGTCGGCGGCGTACATGGTCTCGGCCATGTCGTCGAGGAGCCGGCGGATGCCGTCGTCGACGCGATCGACCGGCTTGGCGACCTGCTTGAGGATGGGATCTGGCCAGATGATGATGTCGCGAACCATGAGGAATCCTTCGAGCGGGACGTGGGGTCTTTTAACCCGGCCCGCCCCGCTGCGCACCAGATCCGGTCTCACCCGCCGCGGGCGCCTCCCGGTGGGGCACCGCCCACTTCCATGCGCCGGCCCGCACCTGTCCGGTGCGCTCAGCCAGACAGGCCGCGCTGGTACTCCTCCCGCAGCAGCGGGTCGGCCAGCACCTCGCGGGCATCGGCCACCACCCGCCGGATCTCCTCGAGCCGCGCCGGCAGCCCCTCCTCCTGGTGGCCGCGGTACCGCTCGGCCTGGAACTCGGCGGTGAGCCGCTCCGCCGAGGCCCGAACCTCGTGCGGCGTGGCCAGCCGGCCGAGGCCGAGGATCGTGAAGTAGTCGGCGCGCCGCACCTGCTCCAGCTTCTCCTTGACCCTGGCGAGGTCGATGCCGGCGGAGACCTGCGCCGTCGGCCGCCCAGCCTGCACCACCTTGACCGCGAGCGCGCCCACCAGCACCAGCGCCGAGAGCAGCTGGCGGGTCGAGAGGGCGTCGAGCGGGCTCTGCGCCAGCACCTCGTCGAGGGTTCGCAGGCCGTCGCTGATGGCGAGGGCGCGCCGCTCCTCGGGGAGCAGCTCCAGCTCGTCGGCGCCCGGGCCGCCGGGGAGCGGGCTGACCAGCGTGGCCGGGCCGCCCAGGATCGCCTCGGTGCGCGGCGCCAGCCAGCGGCGGCGCACCCCCTCGACGGCCAGCGCCAGCGGCCCGCGGTCGAGCGAGATCCGCTCGTCGGCCGGGACCGGGTCGGCCACCCAGCGGAAGCGGGCGTTGGCCTCGCCGAAGATGCCAAAGACCACCTCCTCGGCCCGGGCCCGCACCAGCCCGGTCAGCTCGCCCGC
>JANYBC010000087.1 GCA_025360965.1 Anaeromyxobacter sp.
CGGAGGTAGACCCGCTTCGTCTCCAGGTGTGCGGCCGCCTTGGGCGCGTCGTACCAGGTGCCGTTGCGCTGGAACCTGCACTCGGAGCCCTTCAACGCCGCCAGGAGCTGGTCGATCTCGGCGTCGATCTGGGGGGTGGCCGAGAGCGCCAGGGAGGTCACGGCGATTGCGATTCCAGTCCACAGCGTCATTTCGAGCGCTCCTGCCCTCGCGCCGGGTCTCCGGCCTCGCAGCGTCACGTCCAGCCGGAGGATAGCTCGATCTCCTGGCGCGGTTCCACGCAGCCCCCCGGCGGGCCAGGAGCGGCGGCGGGCGGGCTTTGGGGGTCTTGCTCCCTGTCTGCGCGGGGCGTTAGGGCAAGAGTCGATGCCGTCATGCGGCCGAAGGCTGCTGATCCTGCTCGGGACGGCCATCGCCGCCGCGGCCTACCGGAGCGTGGTGGAGGGGCGCGACGGCCAGCCGACCCGCCCCGAGGTGCTCCGCGACCTGATCAACGACGGCGCGCTCGGGGCCCCCATCTGCTTCGGGGTCGCCGCCGACCTTCCCAGGCGCTGCCGGACCGTGGCCACCGAGAACCCGCTCCTGCAGTGGCCCCAACCTTTCACCGACCGTCCCGATCACAACTACGCCCGGCAGTTCACCGAGCCCGGGCAGTGCGTCCACTTCATGGGCATGCTCCAGGACGAGGCCTCGGCGCTCCTGCCTGGGCGCCACGTGCCGCGGGCCCTGGCCACCAGCGCCCTGGTCCGCTGCCGGGACATGCTCGACGACATCCTGCGGCAGGTGGTGCTGGTGGGTGGGGTCGGCACGCGCGAGAGCGGGTACGGCCTCTACGAGCTGATGCACGCGGTGACCGACTCCTTCTCCCACGCCCACACCGAGCGGCAGCCGGGGACGCACCGGATCGACTTCCTGCGGGTCTGGGGGCCCATCGGGAAGCTGGCCATGAGCCGGCTCAGCGACTACTTCGCCGACTCGCCCCTGCAGCATGACGCCGACGATCCACGCGACAGCTCCTACGTCCGGAACTTCGCGCAGGTGAACGGTCTCCCCTGCAAGGACCTGACAGCGCTGCCCTACACGGTGCCGTTCCCCTGCCTCTCCGAGGAGGGCGACCTGGCGCGCCGGCGCTGCTCGAGCTGCCCTTCGATCGCCGGGCCGCCGTCGGCTTCTCCCCGCTCTCGGCGCGCTACACCCTGGGCGGCTCGTCGAAGGGATGGGACATCTCCACCCAGGCCTTCCACTACGAGTTCCACGTTGCCGAGAACATCGCGGTCTCGGTGGTCGGTCCGGTCGAGCTCGACTGGAGGCGGGTCTCCCTCGACTGGGCCTTCGGGGTGGTGGTCGGCTACACGCCGAGCCGGAGGCACGTGGCCGGCGGCCCGCTCATCGGGCCTCCCCCTTCGACGGTGCCGCGCCACGACGACCAGTGGGCGCCCGAGCCGCTCTGGTTCGGCCACCTCAAGGGGGTCGAGAGCACCTGGTACCTCTTCGTCGCCATGACGCCCATCCCGCAGCGCTCGGCCGGGACCAGTCCGGTGCTGGGAGGGCTGGGGGCCCTGGGCGCCCGGCTGATGTGGGATCGCGATCCCTGGAGCCTCCCGATCGCCACCTCCTACGGCGGCTCGCGCGTCGGCGTGGCGCTGAGCGCCGGCATGATCGACCTGCTCCTGCAGGCGCCGACGCTCGCCTGGCAGGCCCACCGTCCCCTCGACACCGGGGAGATCCTGACCCTGCGGGTCTCGTTGCGGCCGGGCGGTGTCTGACCCCGGGCTACACTGTCGGGACATGGACCTCGCCACCCTCCTCCTGCTCGCCGCCGTCATCGGCTCGGCCGCCGCCATCTTCCTGCTGGTCCCGGCCCGCGCCGCCGCCACGGTGCGGGCCGCGCTGCTGGAGCGGCTCGACCTGCTCGACCGCAACGTCGAGAAGGCCGAGCGCGCCCTGCGCGAGGAGCTGGGGCGGGGGCGCGGCGAGGCGGCCGAGGAGGCGCAGCGGCAGCGGGAGGCGACGGCGGCCGACGCCGGGCGTCTGCGCGAGCAGAACGCGGCCGAGGCCAAGCGGCAGCGCGACGAGGTGCAGGCCCAGCTGGTGGAGATGTCCCGGCTGCAGCGCGAGGCGCTGGAGGGCTTCGGCGGGCGGCTGCAGCAGCTCACCGACTCCAACGCCAAGAAGCTGGAGGCGCTGCGCGAGGCGGTGGAGCAGCGGCTGGCCGGCCTGCAGAAGGAGAACTCGGAGAAGCTGGAGCAGATGCGCCAGACCGTCGACGAGAAGCTGCAGGGGACGCTGGAGAGGCGGCTCGGCGAGTCCTTCAAGCTGGTGCAAGGACAGCTCGAGCAGGTGCAGCGCGGCCTGGGCGAGATGCAGGCCCTGGCCACCGGCGTCGGCGATCTCAAGAAGGTGCTCACCAACGTCAAGACCCGCGGCACCTGGGGCGAGGTGCAGCTCGGCGCGCTGCTGGAGCAGATGCTCTCCCCCGACCAGTACGCCGCCAACGTGGCGCCGAAGCCCGGCTCGGGCGAGCGGGTCGAGTTCGTCATCCGGCTCCCTGGGCAGGGGCAGGGGGAGGGCGAGGTGCTGCTCCCCATCGACGCCAAGTTCCCGACCGAGGACTACCAGCGGCTGGTGGAGGCCGCCGAGAAGGGGGACGGCCCCGGCGTCGAGGCGGCCGGCAAGGCGCTCGAGCAGCGCATCAGGGGGTGCGCCAGGGACATCCGCGACAAGTACGTCCACCCGCCGCAGACCACCGACTTCGGCCTGCTCTTCCTGCCGACCGAGGGGCTCTACGCCGAGGTGGTGCGCCGCCCGGGCTTCACCGAGGCGCTGCAGCGAGAGCACCGGGTGATCGTGGCCGGCCCCTCGACGCTGGCGGCGCTGCTGACCAGCCTGCAGATGGGCTTTCGCACGCTGGCCATCCAGCAGCGCTCCTCCGAGGTCTGGCAGGTGCTCGGCGCCGTCAAGACCGAGTTCGGCAAGTTCGGGGACGTCATCGCCAAGGTGGAGAAGAAGCTGGAGGAGGCGAGCAACACGCTCAACACGGTGGGCCAGCGCAGCCGCGCCATCGAGCGCAAGCTCCGCACCGTGCAGGAGCTGCCGACCGCCGACGCCCAGCGGCTGCTCCCCTCTCTCGCCGCCGACGCCGCGGCCGACGACGCAGACGACGCCGAGGGCGAGCCCGAGGAGCCGGGGCCAGCCTAGCCGGCGCCGCGCCAGCCACGGCCACGCTGGTGTGGGCTGGACCGCCTGGGCCGCACCTACCGCTGCGCCTTCCAGCCCTCGAAGCGGCGCAGCAGCTCGGCCTCCAGCGCCGGGGGCAGCTCCGGCTCGGGGAGCCTGCCGAGCGTCCGAGCCGTCACCTGGAGCTGACGCACCCAGGTCCTGCAGTTGGCGCAGAGGCCGAGGTGGAGCTGGAAGCGGAGCCGGTCAGCGAAGTCGAGCTGCCCCTCGGCGTAGGCCGTCGCCAGCTCGGCGATCTGCTTGCAGGTCAGCATCAGCGCGCTCCGTCCCGCAGGTCGGCCAGCGCCTGGCGGAGCCTGCAGCGGGCCCGGTGGAGAAGGACCCTCTGGTTGGTCAAGGTCAGCCCGAGAAGATTACAGATCTCCTCGGCCTCCAGCCCCTCGATGTCCCGCAGCGTCACCACCGCGCGCATGGCGTCGGGCAGGGCGGCGATGGACGCCTCGATGGCGGCGCGGGTCTCGGCCCCGGCCGCGAGCCGCTCCGGGTCCTCCTCGCTCCAGCCGGCGTGGGTCTCGAGCCAGTGGCCGTCGGCGCGGAAGCGCGAGGGATCGACGGCCGGCCCCTCCCCGGCCTCGCCGAGCGCCGACCACGCGACGTTGCGCCCCTCACGCACCGCCCGGTTGCGTGCCCGGTTGGCGAGGATGCTGAAGAGCCAGGTCCGCAGCGAGGAGCGGCCCTCGAAGGCATCGAGCCCGTCGAGCGCGGCCAGCCAGGTGTCCTGGACCACCTCCTCGGCCACGCTCCGGTCCTTCAGGAAGGTGGTGGCGAGCCGCAGCAGCGCCCCGCCGTGGCGCCCGACCAGCTCGGCGAAGGCGGCCGACTCGCCGGCCCGGAGTCGGGCCAGCAGCGCCGACTCGTCGGCGACGGGCGCTGGAGCGGCTGGAGGCGGGGGGCTCATGCGAGGCCGGCATCATGGCCGCAGCGGCGTCCGTGAACCACCAGTTACACCCCCGGACCCGGCCGTCCGGCCCGGGCAGCCGGCCCCGGATGGGTCGCTGTCGATCGGCTGTAACGGTTCGGCTTGATCCCGGTCAATTGCCTTGTAGCCGATAGAGCACTCCACCGCCCGTCAGGAGCCTGCACCATGAACCGCACCGCCGCCCTGCTCACGCTGCTGCTCGCCGCGCCGCCCGCCGCGCTGGCCGAGGACTTCACGGTCAACCCGGAGGCCGGCAACAGCGGCTTCTCCGCCATCTTCGACGCCGCGCTCGGCGAGCGGATCAGCGCGGTCAGCTCGGCGGTCGGCTGCGCCGTGAGCTTCGACGAGAAGACCGGCCTCGCCTCGGGGCGCTGCCGGGTGGCGCTCGCCTCGATCACCGTCGACAACGACGCCACCAAGAGCGAGCACTTCCGCGACTGGGCAACCAACAAGAGGTCGGAGCCGAAGGACTGCGCCATCGAGGCGGTCTTCAGCGGCGTCGCGCTCGGCCCCCTGGTGGCCGAGAAGCCGGTCGCCTTCTCCGCCGAGGTCCCCTTCACGGTCTGCGGCCGGGCCCGCGCCGACGGCGCCAGGGAGAAGCTGACCGGCACCGCGCTGCTCTTCCCGCCGGGCGCCTACGGCGACAAGAAGACCATCCGCATCCGCGCCACCATCGCCGCGTTCGACCGCGACGCCTACCGGATCGGCCCCGCCTACACCGACGGCTGGCTCGCCAAGGTCCAGAAGCTCGCCAAGGTGGTGGCCGAGAAGGGCGCCGTCGACCTCTCGCTCTTCGCCAAAGTGAAGTGAAGCCCGCCGCAGCCGTCCACCGCAGTCCCACGCAGTCCAGCCAAAGGAAACACCATGATCCGTGAAACCATGAAGGGTGCCCTGGTCGCCGCCGCCGTCTTCTCGATGTTCGCCGCCGGCGCCGCCCAGGCCGACGAGAAGACCAAGGACGCGCCCAAGACCGTCAACTGCGGCGGCATCAACGGCTGCAAGGGGCAGGGCGCCTGCGCCGGCGCCGACAACTCCTGCAAGGCCCAGAACAGCTGCAAGGGCAAGGGCTGGGTCGAGACCAAGACCGCCAAGGAGTGCACCGACAAGGGTGGCAAGGTCGTCGTCGCCAAGATGTAGTCGCTGGACCTCACCGGAGCCCGGGGCCGGCCAGACGGCCGGCTCCGGGACTGCACCATGACCAGCACGCGCCTCGACCTCGGACACGGCATCGGCCTGCGCACCACCCACTTCGCCCAGTTCCTGGCGGAGCGGCCGCCGGTCGACTGGGTCGAGGCGGTGAGCGAGAACTTCATGGCCCCCGGGGGCCGGCCCATCGCGGTGCTCGAGAAGGTGCGGCGCGAGGTGCCGGTGGTGCTCCACGGCGTCTCGCTCGCCATCGGCTCGGTCGGCCCGCTCGACGAGCGCTACCTGGCCTCCCTGGCGGCGCTGGTGGAGCGGATCGAGCCGGCGCTGATCTCCGACCACCTCTGCTGGGGCACGCACCGCGGGCAGTACCTCCACGATCTGCTGCCGCTCCCCTACACCGAGGAGGCGCTGGCCCACGTCGCCTCCCGCGTCGCCCAGGTGCAGGAGCGGCTCGGCCGCCGGCTGCTGCTGGAGAACCCCTCGGCCTACGTCGCCTTCAAGGACTCGACGCTCACCGAGTGGGAGTTCCTCGCCGAGCTCTCCCGCCGGACCGGCTGCGGCATCCTCCTCGACGTCAACAACGTCTACGTCAGCGCCCGCAACTTCGGCTTCGACCCGCTCGAGTACCTGCGCGGCATCCCGGCCGAGGCGGTCGGCTACTTCCACCTGGCCGGCCACCAGGACCGCGGGACCTACCTCTTCGACTCCCACGACCACGCCGTGCCGGCGCCGGTCTGGGCGCTCTACCGCGAGGCGCTGCGCCGCTTCGGCCGGGTGCCGACGCTGGTCGAGTGGGACGACGCCATCCCGCCGCTCTCCGAGGTGGTGGCCGAGAGCCGCCGGGCCGCGGCCATCGAGGCCGAGGAGCTCTCGGCGCCAGCGCGGAGGCTCGCCTCGTGACGCTCGCCGAGACCCAAGCGCTCTTCTGCGAGGCGATCACCGGCGCCGCGCCGCTGGCGGCCGATCGGCTCGAGGCCTGCTTCGCCGGCACGCCGGAGCTCCCGGCCGCGGCGCGGGTGGCCATCTACGCCGACATGTACCGCTACCGGCTCATCGACGCCCTGCGGGTCTCATTCCCGGAGCTGGTCCGCTACCTGGGGGACGAGACCTTCGCGGCGCTGGCCGAGGACTACCTGGCGCGCCACCCCTCCGAGCACCATGACGTCGGCCAGGTCGGTCGCCACCTGCCCGCCTTCCTGCGCCAGCACCCCGACCCGGAGCGGCCCGACCTCGCCGACCTCGCCGAGCTGGAGTGGACCCGGCAGGAGGTCTTCTTCGCGCCGCCGGCCGCGCCGATCGGCCCCGAGGCGCTGGCCGGGCTCGACGCCGGCGGCTTCGCGCGCACGGGGCTACGGATCTCTCCGGCGCTCCAGGTGCTGGTCCAGCCGCTGGCGGCGGCGCCGCTCTGGCGAAGGCTCGAGGACGGCGAGCCGCCGGATCCGCCCGCCCCCGGGCCGGCCGCGGTGGCGGTCTGGCGGACCGACTTCGAGGTCTTCCACACCTCCCTCCCGCTCGACGAGGCCGCGGCGCTGGGGGCAGCCCGCGCCGGCGCCTCGCTGGCCGACATCTGCGCCGCCTTCGGCGAGCGCGAGGAGCCGGCGGCGGCGGCCCACCGCGCCCTCTCCGGCTGGCTCGCTGAGGGCTGGGTGGTCGGGACCGGGCGCTGAGCGCGGCGCCGGACGGCGGGGCCGGTTATCCTCCCGGCATGACCACGCCCCAGGAGCTGCACGTCGTCTTCGGCGCAGGGCAGGTCGGGCCGCCGCTGGCCCGCCACCTCGCCGCCGCCGGCCACCGCGTCAAGCTGGTGCGCCGCTCCGACGCGCCGTCCGGCATCCCGGGCGTCGAGCCGGTGCGAGCCGACGCCCGCGACGCCGCCGCCGTCACCGAGGTGGTGCGCGGCGCCGCCGCCGTCTACCACTGCATGAACGTCGCCTACTTCACCGAGCAGTGGGCGGCCGAGCTGCCACCCATCCTCGACGGCCTCATCACCGGGGCGGGGCGCGCCAGGGCCAGGCTGGTGGTGCTCGACAACCTCTACGCCCTCGGCAAGCCGGATGGCCGAAAGCTGACCGAGGAGACGCTCTTCAACCCCTGCTCGAAGAAGGGTGAGATCCGGGCTCGGCTCCACCTGCAGCTGGCCGCCGCCGTGCAGCGCGGTGGCGTCCAGGCGGTCACCGGCCGGGCCGCCGACTTCTACGGCCCGGGCGGAGTCCAGTCCCTCTTCGCCGACCGCTTCTGGCCGGCGGCGCTGGCCGGCAAGCCGGTGCAGCTGATCGTGCCGCTCGACACGCCGCACACCTACCACTTCATCCCCGACGTGGTGGCCGGGCTGGCCACGCTGGGGCAGGACCCGGCCGCCTCGGGCACCTTCATGCTCCCCTGCCAGCCGGCTGAGACGACCCGGGCCCTGGTCAGCCGGTTCGGGGAGGCGCTGGGGCGCCCGCTCACTGCCACCCGGATGCCGCCGCTGCTGCTGCGCGGGCTCGGCCTCTTCATGCCGATCCTGCGCGAACTGCGCGAGATGGCCTACCAGTGGGAGGAGCCGTTCGAGGTGGACGACGCCAGGTTCCGCGCCCGCTACGGGGCGCCGGCGGCGACGCGCGCCGAGGCGGCGAAGCAGACGGTCGAGTGGGGGAAGGCGGCCTACGGCGGCGCCGCGAAGCGCTGAGCGCTCAGGAGGCCGCCCGGCTCCCGAGATTCCCCGGCCCTAGCGGCGCCGTCTACCTCCCCAGCTGCTCCACCAGTCGCGCCGCGACCCGCGCCGTCCGGCCGTCGGGATCGAAGCGCGGGTTGAGCTCGGCCACCTCCCCGAGCGCCAGCTTGCCGCTCGCCACCACCGTGTCGACCAGCGCCTCGATCACCTCGAGCGCCACGCCGCGCGGGGCTGGCGCCGAGACCCCGGGGGCCACCGCGGCCGGCAGCACGTCGAGGTCGATGGTCAGGTGGACCCGCTCGACGGTGGCGAGGAAGGCGCCGAGCTCGGCGGCCACCTCGTCGAGCCGCGCCGGTGCCATGGCCCGATCCCGCCGCCAGCCGGCGCCGAGCCGGCGGGCGGTGTCGAAGAGGGCCTCGGTGTTGGAGCCCTCGTCGACGCCGAGGCAGAGGTAGCGGAACGGCCATCTCCGGGCGGCGCACCCCTCGGCGATCTGCCGGAACGGCGTGCCCGAGCTGGCCGGCCCGGCCCGCAGATCGAGGTGGGCGTCGAGGTTGACGACGCCGATGACCGGCGCGCGGGTCCCCGCGGTGCGGGCCAGGTGATCGGCCAGGCCGGCGAAGCTGCCGGCCGCCACCTCGTGGCCGCCGCCCACCACCACCGGGCGATGGCCGGCGTCGAGCAGCCGGGTCACCGCCGCCGCCAGTTCGCGCTGCCCCTCCTCGAGCGCGTCTCCCTCCACCAGCACGTCGCCGGCGTCCCAGGCCGGCGCGGTGCGGCGCCAGGCCAGCGAGGCGAGGGCGCGGCGCAGGGCGGCTGGCCCCTCGGCGGCACCTGGCCGGCCGTGGTTGCGCGTCACGCCAGCGTCGCAGGCAAAGCCGAGCAGCGCCAGGCCGGGCGCGGCGCCCTCGGGCAGGGCGCGGATTGCCTGGTGCCAGCGGATCGCCCGCGGACCCTCCTCGATGTCGGTGCGGCCGGTCCAGCTGGCGAGGTCAGCGGGTCGGTGCATGGTCGGGTCTCCCGGCGACGAAGCGGGTGGCGAGCGACGATGGCCCGAGCCGGGCCGAGAGCTCGGCCGGGTGGTCGGCGTTCCAGAGGGCCAGGTCGGCGCGCAGCCCGACCATCAGCTGGCCGCGGTCGGGGAGGCCGAGCGCCCGGGCGGCGACCCGGGTGGCGCCGGCCAGCGCCTCGGCCGGGGTGAGACCGAAGAGCGTGCAGGCCAGGTTCATGGCGGTGGTGAGCGAGGCGAGCGGCGAGGTGCCGGGGTTGCAGTCGGTGGCCACCGCCATGGGCACGCCGGCGGCGCGCAGGGCGGCCACCGGCGGGGGCCGCATCTCCCGCAGGTGCAGGTAGGCGCCGGGCAGCAGGACCGCCACCGTCGGCGAGGCGGCCAGGGCAGCGACGCCGGACGGCGAGAGGTGCTCGAGGTGGTCGGCCGACAGCGCCCGGTGGCGGGCCGCCAGCGCCGCGCCGCCCTGGTCGCTGCGCTGCTCGGCGTGGAGCTTCACGGGGAGCGACAGCCGGGCGGCGGCCTGGAAGAGCCGCTCCACCTGTGCCGGCGAGAAGGCGATCGGCTCGCAGTAGGCGTCGACGGCGTCGGCGAGGCCGGCCGCGGCCACCGCCGGCAGCACCTCGGCGAGGACGAAGTCGAGGTAGGCGTCGGCGCGCCCCTCGAACTCGGCCGGGACGGCGTGGGCGCCGAGGAAGCTGGTGCGGACCGTGACCGGCAGCAGCTCGCCGAGCCGGCGCGCCACCCGCAGCTGCTTGAGCTCGGTGTCGCGGTCGAGCCCGTAGCCGCTCTTCACCTCCACGGTGGTGACGCCGTCGCGCAGCAGCGCCTCGAGCCGCGGCCGGCTCGCTCGCAGCAGCGCGGCCTGGTCGGCGGCGCGGGTGGCGGCCACCGTGGCGCGGATGCCGCCGCCGCGCAGGGCGATCTCCTCGTAGCTGGCGCCCTCGACCCGCTGCTCGAACTCGGCGGCCCGGTGGCCGGCGTGGACCAGGTGGGTGTGGCAGTCGATGAGGCCGGGGGTGAGCAGCCGCCCCTCGGCGTCGAGCTCGAGTGCCGCCGTGGCGCCGGCCGGGAGCGCGGCGTCGGGGCCGATCCAGGCGATCAGCCCGTCGCGCACCGCCAGGGCCCCGCGCGCAGGGACGCCGGTGGCCGCGCCGGGGACCAGCGTGGCCAGCCGCGCGTCGCGGATCAGCAGGTCCCAGGCCGGGCCGGTCACGGCGCCCCGGCGAGCATGGGCAGGTCGAGCCCGGCCTCGCGGGCGGTCTCGACCGCCAGCGGGTAACCGGCGTCGGCGTGGCGCATCACGCCGGTGGCCGGGTCGTTCCAGAGCACGCGCGAGAGCCGGCGCGCCGCCTCCTGCGTCCCGTCGGCCACTATCACCACGCCGGCGTGCTGCGAGAAGCCCATGCCGACGCCGCCGCCCTGGTGGATCGAGACCCAGGTGGCGCCGCCGGCGGTGTTGAGCAGGGCGTTGAGCAGCGGCCAGTCGCTCACCGCGTCGGAGCCGTCGAGCATCGCCTCGGTCTCGCGGTTGGGCGAGGCGACCGAGCCGGTGTCGAGGTGGTCGCGGCCGATGACGATGGGGGCCGCGAGTTCGCCGCTCGCCACCATCTCGTTGAAGGCCAGGCCGAGCCGGACCCGGTCCTTGACGCCGGCCCAGCAGATGCGGGCCGGCAGCCCCTGGTAGGCGATCCGCGAACCGGCCAGGTCGAGCCAGCGGTGCAGCTGCGGGTCGTCGGGGAGGAGCTGCTTCACCCTCTCGTCGGTCTTGCCGATGTCGTCGGGATCGCCGGAGAGGGCCACCCAGCGGAAGGGACCCTTGCCCTGGCAGAAGAGCGGGCGGATGTAGGCCGGGACGAAGCCGGGGATGGCGAAGGCGTCCGCCACGCCCATGTCCTTCGCCTGCTGGCGCAGGTTGTTGCCGTAGTCGAAGGTGGCGGCGCCGCGCCGCTGCAGCTCGAGCATGGCGCGCACCTGGGCCGCCATGGAGCGCCGCGCCGGCTCGACGATCGAGTCCGGGTCGTCCTGCTGGGCGGCGCGCCAGCGCGCCAGCGTCCAGCCCTGCGGCAGGTACCCGCGCACCGGATCGTGGGCGCTGGTCTGGTCGGTCACTACGTCGGGGGTGAGGCCGCGCGCCACCAGCTCCCCGAAGACGTCGGCGGCGTTGCCGAGCAGGCCGATCGAGACCGGCTGCCTGGACCGCTTCGCCTCGGCGAGCTGCGCCAGCGCCTCGTCGAGCGAGCCGGCGCGCCGATCGAGGTAGCGGGTGGAGAGCCGCATCTCGATGCGGGTCGGATCGCACTCCACCGCGATCATGGAGAAGCCGGCCATGGTGGCCGCCAGCGGCTGGGCCCCGCCCATGCCGCCGAGGCCGCCGGTGAGGATCCAGCGTCCCGCCGCCTGCTCGCCGAAGTGCTGCCGGGCCACCGCCAGGAAGGTCTCGTAGGTCCCCTGCACGATCCCCTGGCTGCCGATGTAGATCCAGGAGCCGGCCGTCATCTGGCCGTACATCATCAGCCCGGCCCGGTCGAGCTGGTCGAAGTGCTCCCAGGTGGCCCAGCGCGGCACCAGGTTGGAGTTGGCCAGCAGGACCCGCGGGGCGTCGGCGTGCGTCTTGAAGACGCCGACCGGCTTGCCGCTCTGGATCAGCAGGGTCTCGTCGTCGCCGAGCCGCCGCAGGGTGGCCAGGATGGCGTCGAAGCAGGGCCAGTCGCGGGCCGCCCGCCCGATGCCGCCGTAGACCACCAGCGACTGCGGGTGCTCGGCCACCTCCGGGTCGAGGTTGTTCTGCAGCATGCGGAAGGCCGCCTCGGTGAGCCAGCTCCGGCAGGAGAGGGCGCCGCCCCGCGGGGAGCGGACCACGCGGGTCGGATCGGTGCGGCGGTCCATGAGCCGGGGCTCCACTAGAGGTGACCGGTGAGCCGGTAGCGGTTGCCCGGGTACCAGAGGTTGGCGGAGGAGGCGGCGCGGCCGCGCGAGAAGCTGCAGCGGTGCAGGAGCAGGCAGGGCTCGCCGGGGGCCAGCGCCAGCGCCGTCCGGGTGGTCTCGATGGGGAGGCGGGCCTCGATCCGGTAGTCGACGCGCGCCAGCGGCGCCACGCGCATCAGGTACTCGCTCGGGGTGATCTGGGCGAAGTCCTGGGTCAGGTACTCGGGGGCGGCGGCCGGCACCACCCAGCGCTCCTCGAGCTGGGCCGGCACGCCGTCGGCGCGGTGGAGCAGCACGGTCAGGAAGAGCGGCTCGCCCTCGGCGACGCCCAGCTCGGCGGCCAGGGGCGCCTCGGCCCGGACCTCGGCGACCTTCCTCACGTCGGTGGAGTGGACACCGCCGCCGCGCCGGATCTCGTCGGAGATCGACCTGATCTCGACCAGCGTGGCCTCGTGGCGGGGCGGGGCCACGAAGGTGCCGCTGCCCGGGGCGCGCACCAGCAGGTGGGCGGCGGCCAGCTCCCGGACCGCCCGGTTGACGGTCATGCGGGCCACCTTGAAGCGGCGGGCCAGCTCCGGCTCGGAAGGGATGCGGTCCCCCTCGCGCCACTCGCCGGCCTCGATGCGGGCGAGCAGCCAGTTCTTGATGCGCAGGTAGGCAGGTGGTTCCATCACATCTCCAGCGAGGTGAGCGCCAGCGGCGCGTGGGCGGCGACGGCGGCGGACCGAACCAGCGCCTGGATGGCGGCGATGTCCGGGGCGAAGTAGTGGTCGAGGTCGTAGTGCGCCACCCGGCCGCGGATCAACCTCATCACCTCGCGGAGCCGCGGGCTGGTGGCGCTCGGGCCGCGCAGGTCGACCCCCTGCGCCGCCGCCAGCAGCTCGATGGCGAGGATGAAGGCGGTGTTCTCGGCCATGTCGCCCAGCTTGCGGGCGGCGAAGGTGGCCATCGAGACGTGGTCCTCCTGGTTGGCCGAGGTGGGCAGCGAGTCGACCGAGGCCGGGTGGGCCAGGGTCTTGTTCTCCGAGGCCAGCGCCGCGGCCGTGACGTGCGCGATCATGAACCCGGAGTTGACGCCGCCGTCCCGGACCAGGAAGGGCGGCAGGCCGGAGAGCGTGGCGTCGATGAGCAGGGCGATGCGCCGCTCCGAGAGCGCGCCGATCTCGGCCACGGCCAGCGCCAGGTTGTCGGCGGCGAAGGCCACCGGCTCGGCGTGGAAGTTGCCGCCGGAGAGCACCTCCAGCGTGTCCGGGAAGAGCAGCGGGTTGTCGGTGACGCCGTTGGCCTCGCGCAGCAGCACCTCGGCGGAGTGGCGAGCCTGGTCGAGGCAGGCGCCCATGACCTGCGGCTGGCAGCGCAGGCTGTAGGGGTCCTGCACCTTGCCGCAGTCGCGGTGGCTGACGTTGATCTCCGAGCCCTCCAGCAGGGCCCGGTAGCAGGCCGCCACCTCGATCTGCCCGAGCTGGCCGCGCAGGGCGTGGATGCGGGCGTCGAAGGGGTGGACCGAGCCGGCCGCGGCGTCGACCGAGAGGGCGCCCGAGACCAGCGCGGTCCTCAGCAGGTCCTCGATGTCGAAGAGGTGGAGCAGCGCCAGCGCGGTCGAGGCCTGGGTGCCGTTGAGCAGCGCCAGCCCCTCCTTGGCGGCCAGGGTGAGCGGCGCCAGGCCGGCCCGCCGCAGCCCCTCGGTGGCCGGGAGCCGTTCTTCACCGACGGTGACGTCGCCGATCCCGAGCAGCACCGCCGCGAGGTGGGCCAGCGGCGCGAGATCGCCGGAGGCGCCCACCGAGCCCTTCTCCGGGATGGCCGGCAGCACGCCGGCCTCGAGCAGCGTGAGCAGGGCCTCGATGACGACGCGGCGGACGCCGGAGTGGCCCCGCGCCAGGCTGGCCACCTTGAGGACGATGATGAGCCGCGCCACCGGCGCCGAGAAGGGCTTGCCGACGCCGACCGCGTGGGAGAGGACCAGGTTGCGCTGCAGCAGCTCGAGCTGGTCGCCGGGGATGTGGGTCGACGCGAGGCGGCCGAAGCCGGTGTTGATCCCGTAGGCCGGCTGGCCGCGCTTGACGATCTCCTGGACCGCCGCGGCGCCACGCTCGATGACCGGCCAGGCGGAGGGATCGAGCGACACCGGCTGCGGCGCGCGGGCCAGGGTGCGGAGCTGGGCGAGCGTGAGGTGGCCAGGGACGAGGATCATGGCCCCAAGGCTAGATCCTTCATCCTGTCTAGACAAGGGGCCGATCGGGCGGGGCTGGCTATCAGGCCCGGGCGCCGCCGCCGGCCACCATGAAGCTGCCGGGCTGCAGCCCGAGCCGGCGGACCGCCTGCTCCCACTGCTCCGCGTGAGGCACGTCGAAGACCAGGTCCTGGTGGAGAGGGAGCGGCACCCAGGCGCCGGCGTTCACCTCCTGCTCCACCTGCATCGGCGCCCAGCCGGCGTAGCCGAGCATGAGCAGGAAGGGCCCGCCGCCCGGGGCCCGGACCAGCGCCTCGAGCAGCAGGCCCGGAGCGAGTCCAGAAGGGAGTTGGGTGGTCTGCGCCATCTCCCCATATCTTCCCGTGAGTGGCGCGCGGCGCAACCCTCGATGCGGGGGGGCGTGGTACCAATTCGAGCGCGGCTGACCACGAAGAGGGGTGGCATGGACGGCAGGCGGGGACGAAGGCCACTGCTCATGAGCATCGCGGCGGCAGCGGGGCCTGCCAGCGCCCCACGACGGGTGGCCGCGGCGCTGCTCGACTTCCCTCCGCCGCACGGCGCGGCGGTGGCGGCGCTGCTGGCCGGCGTGGCGCTGCTGCTCCGCTCCGAGCGGGCCCACGGCTTCCTGGCCGCGGTCGTCCACGGCTTCGACCTGGTGATCCACGAGGCCGGCCATCCGCTCTTCGGCCTCTTCGGCTGGCGCTTCCTCGGCATCCTCGGCGGAACCCTGCTGCAGCTCACGCCGCCGCTGGTGGCGGCGGTGATCTTCTGGGGGCGGCGCCAGGCCGCCTCGCTGGCGACCATGGTGGCCTGGCTCGGCGTCAACCTCGTCAACGTCGGCGAGTATGCCGCCGACGCCGAGGCCCGGTCGCTGCCGCTCGTGAACGCCGACGCCAGCGGCCA
>JANYBC010000090.1 GCA_025360965.1 Anaeromyxobacter sp.
GATCTCGTCGGCCACGGTCGGGTTGAAGAGCATGGCGTCGACGTTCTGGAAGAGCAGCGCCACCTCGCCGCGGAAGCGGCGGCGGAATGGCGCCTCCTCGAGCCGCTTCGCAGTGAGCGGCTCGCCGGTGTAGTGGATCCGGCCGCCCTCGGGGAACACCAGGCCATCGAGCGCCTTCAGGAGCGTGGTCTTGCCGCACCCGTTGACGCCGAGCAGCACCACCCGCTCGCCAGGCGCCACGGCGAAAGAGAGGTCGCGCAGCACCGGACGGCCGCCGAGGGCGAGCGTCAGGGCCTCGACGACGAAGGCCATCAGAAGCCCCTCGAGCGCATGGCGTCGGAGATGTCGCGGGCATTCCGCGTCGCCAGCGTGAAGAGCATGGCGGTGATCCCGCCCGCGCCCCGCAGCAGATCGAGGGGCCCGGGCCGGCGTGGCAACCGGCTGCGCAGTCCCTGCAGCGATTCGGTGGAAAGGAGCCGGAGCGCGTGGATCTGGGCCAGCGTCACCACCAGCAGCCGCGTCAGCGCCGGGAACGGCGCCAGCGCCGGGAGCAGCGCCAACCGATCCAGGACGGCGAAGGTGAGGAAGCCGATGACCGCCGCCCGCAGCGCCAGTGCCTGGAAGGGCTGGAGGGGCGGCCAGTCGCCGGTGACCAGCCGGTTCCAGCCCATCGAGGCGGCCGACAGGCCGACCGTCACCGGCACCACCGAGCGGAGGGTGCGGCCGAGGGTGCGCCAGAGGCCGCGATGAAAGAGAAGGACCGCGGCCAACCCCGCGCCGGCCAGCCAGCGCGGGTCATGCAGCGCCGAGAGCGCGAAGATGGCCACCAGCCAGGCGGCCAGCAGGCGGCGGCCGGCGCGCGGGTCAGGCCTCGACGCCACGGAAGTTGGCCTTTCGGACCAGCGAGAGCGCGAAGACCGCGTAGAGCCCCTCCACCACGCCGGCCACGGTCAGGCTCGGCACCCCCATGGCCACCAGGGTGACGGCCGGCGCCACCGGAAAGTACAGGGGATCGAGCCAGTGCTGCAGGGCCAGCGCCCCCACCACCGCCAGCGTCGACACCTGCATGCTGAGCCAGCCGGCGGCGAAGAGCGCCGCCTTCTCGGAGAGGCCGCGGAGCAGCTTCCAGGCCAGCCAGCCGGCCAGCGGCCCGAGCAACCCCATGGCCAGCGCGTTGACGCCGAGCACGGTGACCCCGCCGGCGCCGAAGAAGAGGGCCTGGATCAGCAGCACCAGCCCCTCGCAGACCATGGCCGCCAGCGGGCCGTAGAGAATGGCGAGCAGCGTCACGCCGGTCAGGTGGGTGGAGGTACCGCCCGGCACCGGGATCAGGATGGTCTGAATGACGAAGGCCAGCGCGGTGAGCGAGCCCATCACCGGCAGCGACTCGGCTGCCTCACGCCCGAAGTGCCGGCGCGCCCCCCAGGCCCAGAACGGGACGGCCACCGCCCAGGCGGGCAGGCTGATCTGCGGTGAGAGGAAGCCGTCGGGAAGATGCATGGTCAGGGGCGCGTCGGCGGGCCCTTCTTCCGCCAGGCCAGGAAGAGCGCCGCGAAGACCACGCCGATGGCGGCGAGGCCGAGGAGCGGACGCAGGATGAAGGCGGCGCTGGAGACCGGGGCACTGGCGGCGGCCGGCGGGCTGGCCCCGGCGGCCTTCTCGGCAGGTGCTGGCGGCGCGACCTCCACCCCGACGTCGAGGCCGTGACCGGTCGGTTCGATGACCCGGACCCGCCAGGTTCCCGGCACCTCGGGGACGAAGGCCAGCCAGCCGGCGCGGTCGGTCCGCCCGGTCTGCCAGGGCTTCGCCGGCTCGGCGGGCGAGAAGATCTCGAAGGTGGTCCCAGCGACCGGATCGCCGTCCGACTCGTAGACTCGAACCGCCACGGCCTTGCCGCGCTGCACCTCGTGGAGGATCTCGTGGGCGGAGGCGGTCCCGGCCGCGACGGCCACCGCGGCGACGGCGAATCGGCCAGCGACGACGAGCGAGTGGAGCCGCACGGTGACCCCCTGGGCGCGAGAGCGCGGTAGCACGATCGACCATGTCGTGATACCGAGCCGCGACCCCGGGGGTCAAGCCGAATATGACGGGGGCGCCGAAGGTGCCACGCGGAGACGGCTCCCGCGGCCCGGCCGCTCGCTACCGCTCTGACCGGAGGCCCCTAGGAATGGAGGCCGAGGTTGAGCACCGGCTGGGCCCGCTCGCAGGCCATCCACTCATGGGTGTCGAGCAGGATGGCGTCCCGGTGCGTCCCGGCCGGCATCAGCAGCGTCGGCTCGCCTTCCAGCTTCGAGTCCATGAAGATGGGCGCTCCGAAGAGCGCCAGCGGCGGTTCGCTCCCCCGCTCGCAGGGCTCGAACTGCGCCGCGAACTCGTTCTCGCCCACCAGCTCGGCGGACTGGCCGGTAGCCTCCTCGAGCGCCGCCAGGTTGAGCCGCTCCGACGCCGCCAAGA
>JANYBC010000121.1 GCA_025360965.1 Anaeromyxobacter sp.
CTCCCGGGTGACCGCCCGAAGGCCGGCTACCGGGTCATGCGTTCAGCGATCGGCTTGCTCCGGAATCGGTGATCGGCTTCCGCCGGAATGGGTGATCGGCTTGCTCCGGAATCAGTGATCGGCTTGGGCCGGTACCCGCACCAGAGCACCGACACCTGGCTGCGGCTCCACGTCGAGGCGTTCGAGGAGCTGGGGGGCGTGATCGAGACGGTGGTGCCGGACAACCTGAAAGCCGCCGTGATCCGCGCGGCCTTCGGCGTCGACGGCGGCACCGCGCTCAACCGCAGCTACCGCGAGCTGGCGCGCCACTGCGGCTTCAAGGTGGACCCGACGCCACCCTTCGACCCGGGCAAGAAGGGCAAGGTCGAGTCCGGCGTGAAGTACGTGAAGAGGAACTTCTTTCGGTCGTGCACCGAGAAAGATGCCGCCGTGGTCGAGGACCTGCTCTCGCGCTGGGTGATCGAGATCGCCGGCACTCGCGAGCACGGCACCACCCACCGGCGCCCGCTCCAGGTGTTCCACGACATCGAACAGGCGACCCTGAGGCCGCTGCCGCCGGCTCGCTTCGAGCCGACCGTCTGGAAGGAGGCGCGGGTCCACCAGGACAGCCACGTCATCTTCGACAAGCGGCTCTATTCGGTGCCATGGAAGCTCATCGGGCAGGCGGTCTGGATCCGCGCTACCGCGGCCACCGTCGCCATCTTCCACGACGACGCCCGCGTCGCCACCCACGCTCGGCGTGAGCTCGGCCCCCGGAGCACGGTGGATGGTCACCTCCCCGAGCACCGCGCCGACCTGCGCCACCGCAGCCGCAGCTACTGGGAGGAGCGCGCCGCGGCCGGCATCACAGGCGCCGGCGCCCGGCCCTCCGCGGCGCTCCTGGCCCGCCTCACGGCCATCCCCTGGCTGCGGGAGAAGCTCCGCCGCCTGGACCCGGCCGACGACCCCCGCCAGATCTCACTCCTGTAGCACCGAGGCCCCGGTCGCAACCGCGCCCGGGGCCTCTCGCTCTCTTCCACCTCCCCGGGATCCGCCACCAGAGGGGCCAGTCCGGGAACGGCTCAACTCACGCCGGTGGGGATGCGTGACTCACTGCCGGTGAAGTACCGTGAGAGACAACAACAGGGCTTTCCGACATGACGCCGGACGAGCCCGCAGCCAAGCAGAGACCTTCGGGGGAGGAGATCCTCAGCCTCGGATGAAGCCAGCCCGCCGGGAGGCGTCACGGGGGAAGAGGAACCGGCACGACACCGAATCTTGCATAGCCGATTGCGTTGTGAGCACCGGAGGGATTGGTCCGGACTAAGACGGCAACCCAGTAATCCCCGACGGGAGTAGACGCGGGCATGGTCCAGGCGTTCGTGGAGCTGTAGTCCTGAACCGTGGACCAGGTGGAGCCGTTGTAGAAGTCGAACCGATACTGATAGCCGCTAGAACCTTGGCCTTCAGCAGTGAACGCTACTGCTGTGCCCAGTACCTGCGGACTGGCCAGGCTGGGCGTCAGGGTCACCCCCGTCGCCGCCGGCACCACCCCCGTCCCCGCCAGCCCCACCGTGAGCGAGGGGTTCACCGGGTCATTGGTCGCGATCGCCAGCGACGCCGCCCGCGCCCCGCTCGCCGTCGGCGCAAAGGTCACGCTGATGACGCAGCTCGCCCCCGAACTCACGGTGGCGCCGCAGGTGGTCACCTTCCCGAAGTCCCCACCATTCGCTCCGCTCAACCCGATGCTGGTGATGGAGAGCGGCCCGGTGCCGGTGTTGGAGAGCGTCACCGACTGCGCGGCGCTGGTGGTCGCCAGGAGCTGGTCGCCAAACGCCAGCGACGCCGGGCTCACCCCGGCGATGAACGTGTAGGGCGGCACGTTGGTCAAGGTGAAGAAGGCCGGGGCCGAGTAGCCGATCCCGCTGGCGAAGGCCGTCACCGCGTAGCTCCCGGTGGTCCCGTTCGCCGTCGCCGTGACGCTCGCCAGGCCGGCGCCGTTAGTGGTGGCCTGCGCCGCGCTGAGCACGGCCGAGGCCCCCAGGCCAGGGGCGGCGAAGCTGACGGTCGCCCCGGCCACCGGGCTGCCCGCAGCGTCGGTGACCTTGACCTCGAGCGGCTGGGTGAACGGCAGCGTCACCGCGGTGCTCTGCCCGGAGCCCGCGCCGTGGACCGCCGCGGTGAGGGGAACCCAGGCGTAGACGCCCGGCACGCCCAGGTTGGTCGCAGCCGCGTCGGGGGTCGCGTTCAGGCCCATCTGCGAGGTGCCGGCGTAGGTCACCTCGCCGTGGACCGGCGTCGGGGTCCCGCTCTCGAAGACCACGTCGAGCATGTAGGCCGAGTTCAGGTACTGCTGGTCGGGGAGGGCCAGAGAGTTCCCCCCGGCATACGAGTACTTGCCGGCCGCCGCGGGCAGGTTGAGCGGAGGCCGGTCCACGGCCGTGTCGAAGAAGTTGCGGAAGGCGACGGTGACCTTGCTCGCTGGGCTGGCCCAGAGCGCGATGGTGTACTGGGTGCTCGCCGTCACGCTGACCGGCGCGTCGAACAGCAGCGTGGTCCAGCCGGCCGCCGCCTTGACCGGCACCACCGCCGTCTGCTTGAGGAGCGTCCCGGGGGCGCTCGAGCCAGCGAACAACCCGCCCTGCCGCGTGCCGGTCATGGCGCCGTCTCCGTAGTAGCGAACGCCGGCCACCCGGCCATCCTGGTTGGCGGTGAAGCGCATGCCCAGGGTGACGGGGCTGGTGTCGCCGACGTCGGCGACCGTGTGCCCCGCGGCACAGGCGGTCGGCGTGGCGCAGCTGAAGATGCTCGCACCCGCGGTGCTGCCGTCCGCCCAGCCGCCGGTCGCGTACAGGCCGCTCATCGACGACGGCGCCGTGACCCACTCGAGCTGCGAGTACCGCAGCTCGATCGCCATGCCGTCGCCGCCGATCGGATCGCTGCTCGTCCGGTGCAGCCGGATCTGGAACGAGTCGCGAACCGAGAGGTCGGCGGGGAACCTGGGCGCCCGCAGGTAGGTCAGGGTCGCGACCGGGTCCCCGGCGGTGGTGTCGAGGTCGAGGTAGACCTTCCCATCCCCCGCCGTGAAGTCGAGGTCGGCGTAGGCCCCGGCCACGACCGGGAGCAGCGAGTGGGCCAGCCCCTGCGACATCCCCACCCCCGAGCCCTGCCCGAAGGTGACGTGGCCGTTGGTGCTGGCGAAGACCGCCGCTGCGGCGTCGTACTTCACGCCGAAGTAGGAGATGCCGTTCGGGAAGACGGCGCTCAGGTCCACGGGCCAGAAGCCGTCGTCCAGCGTGCCCTGCAGGGTCCCCGCGGTGGTCAGGTCGGTCTCGCCGTACCCTTCCAGGCCGCCCAGCCCGCTGACCAGCGTGTTGGCGCCGGGCTGGATGGTGAGTGCCTGGCTGGGTGAAGGCGCGGCCGGCGCGGCCTCCGCTGCTCCGGCCAGGCTGCAGGCCACGGCCAGCGCGAACAGGACGACGTGAGACGTGCGGTGAAGAGAACTCATCGGCGTTACCCCCGGGGAGAGCCCGGACTATAAGCCAAAGGAGACTCCCCTGTGACGAGGGGAGCCATGCGTCACCCGAACCGGGGACGCGACCATGAGTCGCACCTGAGGGGGTAGCCGCGCAGCAGGGCGGTGGAATGGCGCCTTCACCACCCGGCGAACCACAATCCGCGGGCGAGGCTCGAGGACACCGCCGTGAAGCACTCCGCCGCCAGGAAGCTCAAGTTCACTGCTGGTCCGACTGGGTGGAAGTCGGTGAGTCACACCTGAGGGGACTTGGATTCCGGCCGGTGCCGATCACTCGGACCGCCAAGCGATCAACCCCGGACACCCATGGCCACGCCCGCTCCTACCCGTCTGGCGAATCGGTCATGAACGCAGCGGAAGGTGGAGCGGGAGCAGCTCAGGGCCGCTCTCTCCGGCCTCTCCGCGCTCGACGAGTCGCTGCTGCGCCTGGCTACCTCGACGGCGTCCGCCGGGCGCCGTCCCTGATGGGTTCCAGACACGATACGCCTGTTCAGTCATGACGGATGGTGCTATCGGTGGGAGGCATGCGCGATCCGCTCGCATTGGCGGCAGATGCAAAACTCCAGGCGCTCTCCAGCGTCGCCTGCACGCTCGAGCCGGAGCCGATTTCTGGTGGCGGCGAGCTGCTGCGCGACGAGGCCGCCTTCCTCCTCGACGGCCTGCTGGTCCGCGTCGCCCGAGGTCGCGGCACGCTCGATCTCGCCGTGGGCGCCGGCCTGGCCACGCTCCTGGTCGGCGACCGGCTGCTGCGCCTCGGCTTCTCCTGCCTCGGCGACTACGCCCGCGAGCGGCTCGGGATCTCCGGCAGCACCGCCGAGAAGCTGGCCCGCCTCGCCCGCCACCTCGCCGAGCGGCCGCTGCTGCGCGACGCCGTCTGCTCCGGCGCCGTCAGCCTGCGAAAGGCCGAGACCATCGTCGCCCTCGCCCGCGGCGCCGACGAGGCCGCCTGGGTGGAGAAGGCGCGTGTCGAGACGGTCCGCGCCCTGGCCGCCGAGGTCCGCGCGGTGGTCGGCGAGGGGGCCGACGACGAGGACGAGCCCTGGGAGCGGGTCCGGCAGGTGCTCGAGCCGGTGGCGCGCGAGAAGCTGGACGAGGCGCTCGCGCTGGCCGGCAAGCTCATCGGCCCCGGCGCGCCGCCCTGGCAGCGGCT
>JANYBC010000127.1 GCA_025360965.1 Anaeromyxobacter sp.
ATGACCTACGGCAACATCTATGTCGCCAAGGTCGCGTTTGGGGCCAAGGACGCCCAGACCGTCAACGCCATGAAGGAGGCCGACAGCTACCCGGGCGCCGCGCTGGTGCTGGCCTACTCGCACTGCATCGCGCACGGCTACGACATGGCCGACGCGCTCACGCAGCAGGAGCGGGCCGTCGACTCCGGCTACTGGCCGCTCTTCCGCTACGACCCGCGCCGGGTGGCGGCCGGCGAGAGCCCGCTCAAGATGGACAGCCCGGCGCCCAAGGTCGACCTGTCGGCCTTCGTGGACGGCGAGACCCGCTTCAAGCAGGTCGCCATCTCCAACCCCGAGGGCTACAAGAAGATGATGGACCAGGCCCAGGCCGACATCCGCGACAAATACGCCCTCTACGACCAGCTCTCCAAGGCCATGAACCCGACCAACATGGTGCCGGGCGGCAACAAGCCGAAGAGTTAGCCGCGACGGCGCCAGTCGCGCCGGGACGCCACCCCCCCGCGGGGCCGCGCCGACCCAGCCGCGCACGGGGGATGGGCCGGCGCATCAACCTGGATTGACGGGCGTTTTCTTCGACCGCCCGCGGCACCCCCCATGCATTGGTGCCAGTCAGGAGAACTGAAGATGGCCCAGCCCGGTTGCCCCTTCGCGTCAGAGTGCGCACTTCATCGGAACATCTCCATGGAGGCGGCGTTCCGTGTCTGGGAGTCGTTCTACTGCGACGGTGCCTTCCACCGGTGCGAGCGCTACCGCCTGCACGAGGCGGGGCAGGAGGTGCCCGACCAGCTCCTCCCCAACGGCCGCCTGCTGGAGGGCGTCGGGGATCCCCGCCCCGCCAGCTCCCGGCACGACCGGCTGCGCCTGGTGGTGTCGTCCGGGGATCGGCGCCAGCGCTGAAGCCGCGCTACACTCCGGCCAGATCCTTTTCGAAGCCTCGTGCGTTCACCTCGCCGAGGCCCGCGTGAGGCCGTGGCGGCGGACGAGACCGACGAGCAGCTCATGCGGAGGTTCCAGCGCGGCGACGCGCGGGCCTTCGAGACGCTCATGCTCCGACACCGCACGCCGGTCCACTCCTTCCTGCTCCGGCTCACCGGCGAGCGGACCCGCGCCGAGGACCTGACCCAGGAGACCTTCCTGCGCCTGGTCCGGGGGGCCGCCGGCTGGGAGCCGCGCGCCGCGGTGCGGACCTGGCTCTTCACGATCGCCCGCAACCTCGCGGCCGACGAGGCCCGGCGGCAGGTCTTCCGCGCCACCGAGTCGCTCGACTCGCTGGCCCCCGGTGGCGACCGGCCGCGTCACGCCGAGCCGGCCGAGCCCGGCCCGGGCCCGGACGAGGCGGCCGAGGCGGCCCGGCTCCGGCCCGTGCTGGAGGGCGCGCTGGCGGCGCTCCCGCAGGAGCAGCGCGAGGTATTCCTGCTGCGCGAGCACGCCGGCCTCTCCTTCGGCGAGATCTCCGGGGCGACCGGCGTCAACGAGAACACCGTCAAGAGCCGGATGCGCTACGCCCTGCTGGCGCTGCGCGAGCGGCTGGCCGCCGCCGGCGTCGTCCCGGCAGCGGCGCCGCCAGGGAGCACCCCGCCATGACCACCGAACCCCGCCGCGAAGAGCTGCTCGACCTGGCGCTCGGACTGCTCGAGCCGGCCGAGGCCCGGGCGCTGGAGGCGCACGCCGCCGCCTGCGCGGCCTGCCGGGCCGAGCTCGACTCGCTCCGCCGCACCCACCGGCTGGTGGCGGGGCTGCCGCCGCTGGAGGCGCCGGAGCGCGGCGCGGCCATCCTGCTGGCCGCGGGGAGGCAGGCAGCGGACCTGGCCGAGGCACGGTCGCCTCGCTGGTGGGTGCCGCGCTGGCTGGCCGGCGGTGCCCTCGGGCTGGCCGGTGCTGCGGCATTGGCCCTGCTGGTGCTCCGCGTCGGGGGCCCGCCCGCCCGCGGCCCGCTCTCCGACGACCGCGAGGCCTTGCTCGGCCGGGCGGCCCCGGCGCTGGCCCCGGCGCCATCCCCGGCCAGAGTGGTGGCGGACCGCGTGGAGCTCGACCGGCCGACCGCCGAGGCGGCCCCGGCGAAGAAGGCCGAGGCCGTGGCTGCGACGACCGAGCAGGCGGCGGGGAGCGGCGCGCTGCAGGCCGCCGGCGAGCGGCGAAAGGAGGCCAGGGCCGCCCTCGCCGAGGGCCCGTCCAGGGCGTCGCGCGCGGCCGCCTTCGCCGGCAACGCGGCCGACGGGGAACGGCCGCCCTGCCGGCTCGAGCAGCGCCGCCGCCTGCTCCGTGACGAGGAGGGGCGCGTCGTCGGGCGGGTTCGCGAGGGTCGCTACCCGACTGACGGCGTCGAGGTGGCGCTCCGCGTCGAGGAGCGCTTCAGCGCCGCGGGCCGCCTGCTGGGCGGGACCGTGCGCGCCGGCGACCGGCTCTTCACCGTGGGTACCCAGGAGCTGGCGGAGGGCCGCGTCGAGCCCCTACCGGGCGTCCGGCTGGCGGCGAGCGCGGCCGAGGCGGAGCTGGCCGAGCCGCGCTGCGAACCATGACAAGGAGGGGCCTGGCCGGTGACGCCCTGTGACGAGACCTTGCCTCTCGCGCCGGGCGCCCTAAGCTGCCGCCATGCCCCGCCTCCTGGCCTGCCTCGCCCTGCTGGCAGTCCTTCCCGTCGCCGCCCACGCCGAGGACCCGACCGCTCGCGGCTTCGACGCCGACCCGGTCAAGCCGGCGCTCTCTCTCGACGGCGGGTTCGCCGTGGAGACGGCCCGCGCCGCCGAGAAGGGGTCCCGCTCCTTCGGCGCAGTGCTCGACCTCGCCAGCGGGCTCATGGTCCTCAAGTCGGGGAGCACCAGCGACGACCTGATCGCCCAGCGACTCACCCTCCACCTGCTCGGCAGCTACTCGATCGGGCGGGTCGAGCTCGGCGCCCACCTGCCGGTGGCGCTCCGGCAGCAGACCGACTTCTCGCTGCTGGTTGGCCAGGGGGTGACCGGGCCGCTGGTCGCCTCCATCGCCAGCGCCGCCCTCGGAGACCTGCGCCTCGGCGCCAAGCTGCCGCTGCTCGACGGGACCCGCTGGCCGGTCGACCTCGCGGTGATGGCCGACCTGCGCCTGCCCACCGGCAACCCCAGGGCCTTCATGAGCGACGGGCTGGCGCTGGCCACCTCGGCCATCGCGTCACGCCGCTTCGGCGCCTTCCGGCTCGACGGCCAGGCCGGTTACCTTTTCCGCGGCACCGGGCAGTACGCGCAGCTGGTGGTCCACGACGGGACCACCTACGGTGTCGGGGGCTCGCTCGACCTGCCGCCGCTGAGGCGGGTGGCCCGCTGGAGGGCGATCGCCGAGCTGACCGGCGGCTGGCCGCGTGGCTTCGACGCCTCCACCGAGCGCTACCGGGCGCCCCTCTCGGTTCGCGGCGGCCTGCGCGCCTGGTTCACCCCGACCTGGTCGGGCGAGATCGGTGCCGGCACCGGGATCGGTCAGGTCGGCTACGGCCACGAGCGCTGGCGGGTCTTCGCCGGTCTGCGCTGGACGGCCGAGGCGGTCGGGCCGCCCGACGGCGATGACGACGGCGACGGCGTGCCCAACTCCAGGGACCGTTGCCCCAGGCAGCCGGGCCGGCCGGACCTGGACGGCTGCCCGGACCGTGACGGCGACGGCATCCCCGACATCGACGACGACTGCCCGGACCAACCCGGCCCGGCCGAGAACAGGGGCTGCCCGCTGCCCGAGTCGGAGCCGCTGGTCGAGCTCCAGTCGAAGAAGCTCTCCCTCAAAGACTCGATCCGCTTCGACACCGGCCTCGACACCATCAAGACCGACTCCTACCCGGTGCTCGACCAGGTGGCGGCGCTCATCAAGGAGCACCCCGAGCTCAAGCTGATCCGGGTCGAGGGGCACACCGACAACGTCGGCCCCGCCGGCTTCAACAAGGCGCTCTCGGGGCGGCGCGCCGCCTCGGTGATTCGCTACCTGGTCGGCAAGGGGCTGGTGGCCGGCCGGCTGCAGGCGGCCGGCTACGGCTTCGAGCGGCCCATCGCCACCAACGAGACGGCCTTGGGCCGGGCCCGCAACCGGCGCGTCGAGTTCACGATCATGCCCGACGCGCCCTGAGGCCAGCGCGCCACCGATGGCCCGACTCCTCGCTGCCCTGCTGGTCGTGGCCATCGCCGCGCCCGTCCGCGCCGAGGGCAGCGACCCGGCGGTGACCGCGCTGCGCAGGGACGCCTCGCTCAAGGTCCGGACCCAGGCAGCCATCGTGCTGGGACAGCGTGGCTCGCCCGAGGCCGTCGCCGCCTTGCGCGAGGCGGTGGCCGGCGACCAGGCCCCGGCGGTGCGCCTGGCGGCGGTCTCTGCGCTGGGCCGGCTCATGGCTCGCGGCGCCCGGCTCACGCTGCAGGCGGCCGCCCAGGCCGATCCGGAGGAGGCGGTCCGCGCCGCTGCCGGCAGGGCGCTGGTGGCGCTCGGCCCGGTCTCGCTCACCGTCGAGGAGGCGGGCGGCCCCTTCGGACCCCGCCTCGGCGCGGCGGTGGCGGCCCAGCTCCGCGAGCGCGGCCTCACGGTGGCCGAACAGGGCGAACTCAAGGTCAGGCCGAAGCTGGTGGTCGCCACCTCCGAGGCCGGCGGCCGCACCACCTTCGAGGCCCGCGCCTCGCTGGCGGTGATAGACGGTGACGGCCGCATCGACCTGCTCGAGACCCAGGCCAGGGCGGCGGTCAACGGCGCGGTGGCCGAGGCCCGGCGGGGCCCGTACCTGCAGAAGGTGGTCGACGCGGCCGGAAAGGGGCTCGGTGACGATCTCGCGAACAAGCTCGGACGGCGCTAAGAGTGGAGAGGCCATGAACACCGTCGGCACCAACGCCACCGACCAGGCCACGCCCCCGGGCGCCGGCCAGGACGCGCGCTCGCACCGGCGGCTGCGCAACTACCTGGTCGACACTTCGCTGCAGCTGCGCCTCGCCAGCTACCTGATCGGCGTGGCGGTGCTGCTCTCGGTCGGCCTGGGGTGGATGCTCTGGCAGGCCTACGAGGAGACCAGCCGGGTCATCGCGCTCGGCGCCCCCGACGCCGCCGACACGCTGGCCGGCGCGCTGGCGGCCGAGGATCGCGGCCGCATCCTGCTGGTGGCGATGGCGCTGGCCGGGGTGCTCTGCTGCTTGCTGGCCGCCGCGGTGGTCATCACCCACCGCATCGCTGGCCCGGCCTTCGCCATCGGCCGCACCTGCCGGCTGGTGGGCGAGGGCAGGCTGGCCCGGCCTCGGCCGCTCCGGAGCGGTGACCTGCTGGTCGATCTCTCCGAGGAGGTGGCCGGGATGGTCGACGCCCTGCGAGCCCGGGAGGAGGCCGAGCGCGAGGTGGCGCTGGCGGCGGCGCGCGCCTTGCGCGATGCTGGGGCGGGGCCGGAGGACCGGGCGGCGGCGCGGGAGCAGGCCGCGGCCGCGTTGGCCCGGTTGGCCGAAGAGAAGGGGAAGCGCCTGCAGGGCTGAGGCCCGGACGGACCATGACCATGCGGAACACCACGACCACCACGCTGCTCTGCCTCACCTTCTCCCTGCTGCCCGGCTGCGGCTGCGACACCGTGCCTTCGGCCGCGCTGCAGGACTGCCAGGCCGCCCAGGTGCTGCCCGACAAGGTCCAGACCGACATCCTCTTCGTCGTCGATGACTCAGGGTCGATGTCCGAGGAGCAGGCCAACCTGGCCGCCAACCTGGGCGCCTTCATCGACACGCTGGCCGCCTCCCCGGTCGAGAACCAGTTCCGCATCGCGGTCACCAACACCTCGGTGGAGGGCTACCTCGCCACCGAGCAGAGCTACGCCGCCGGGCCGTCGAGGAACGTGCCGTACCCGGACGGGAGCCTGCTGGCGGTGGCCCAGGTCAACGCCCTCGGCGTCGCCGGGAGGTACCTCTACGACACCAACCTCTACCCGCAGGCCGGCGGCTGGGGCGGCAACCGCATCCTCGACGCCGGGGCGCCCTCGCTGGTGCAGGACTTCAAGGCCAACGTGCTGGTCGGGATCAGCGGCAGCGGCCGGGAGCAGCCCCTCCGCGCCGCCCAGCTGGCGCTCACCGACCGCCTGGCGGCAGCCAACGCCGGCTTCCTGCGCCCTGGGGCCAGGCTGGCCATCATCATCCTCAGCGACGAGGACGACTGCTCCGGGCCGGTCAGCCCGCTGGTGGCGGGCAACAACCAGTGCCACGACCTGACCGTGAAGAACAACCCGGCCCTGCTCACCCGCATCGCCGACTTCGTGGCCTTCCTCGACGGGCCCATCGGTGGCGAGCTGCGCCAGGTGACCGTCGGGGTCATCGGCGGCCTGAGCCCGCTGACGCTGGCGCCCTCCTGCGCCGCCTGCGCCAACAAGGACTGCCTCACCGCGCTCGACGGCGGTGACCGCTTCACCCAGCTGATGACGGCGCTCGGCCCCAACCGCATGCGCCTCGGCTCGATCTGCGACCCGAGCTTCGCGCAGACCCTGGCCGAGTTCGCCCAGGTGCTCATGCCCACCTCCCTGCCGCTCAAGGGGGCGCCCGCCGACTGGCGCATGCTGGCCGTCAAGCTGACCAAGGCCAGCGGCCAGGTGGTCGCCTGCTCGGTGGCCCTGGAGGGGACGCCGGCCGCCACCACCGCCGACGCCGTCTACTGGCCGCCGGCCGCAGGCGCCCCGGCCACCATCACCTTCCACAACGCCTGCCAGCTCGGCGTCGGCGACGCCATCGACGTCTCGGTGGTCTGCGCCGGGTAGCCCCGGGGCCGGGGCGCTTGAGATGCGGATCCTCTACGGTGTGGCGGGCGAGGGGATGGGGCACGCCACCCGCTCCCGCGTGGTCATCGACCACCTCTCGCGCCAGCATGAGGTGGAGGTGGTGGTCTCGGGCCGGGCCCACGACTACCTCAAGGCCCGGGAGCACGACCGGCTCGGGGTCAACAAGATCTGGGGCCTGTCGATCGTCTACGAGGACAACCAGGTGCGGCACCTCCGCACCATCCTCTCCAACCTGAAGGGCGCCTTCACCGGCGGCCTGCCCAGGAACCTCCGGACCTACTTCGACCTGACCTCGCAGTTCCGGCCCGACGTGGTGGTCTCCGACTTCGAGAGCTGGAGCTATCTCTACGGCACGGCCCACGGCCTGCCGGTGGTCAGCCTCGACAACAACCAGGTGGTCAACCGCTGCTCCTTCCCGCCCGACGTGCTGGAGGGGCGGGAGACCGAGTACCTGACCGCCAAGGCCGTCGTGAAGGCCAAGCTGCCGGGCTGCTTCCACTACCTGATCACCAGCTTCTTCCGGCCCGAGATCACCCACCCGCGCACCACCCTCCACCCGCCGGTGCTGCGCCCGGAGATCCGCGCCGCCCGGCCCGAGCCGGGCGAGCACCTGCTCGTCTACCAGACCACCACCAGCAACGCCGCGCTCCCCGGGATCCTGGCCGGCTGCGGGCGCGAGTGCCGCGTCTACGGCCTGCGGCGCGACCTGAAGAAGGAGGTGCGCGAGGGGAACCTGCGCTACCGGCCCTTCAGCGAGGCGGCCTTCATCGAGGACCTGCGCACCGCGCGGGCCGTGATCTCCGGCGGCAGCTTCACGCTGATGAGCGAGGCGGTCCACCTCGGCCGCCCCATGCTCTCGGTGCCGGTGAGGAAGCAGTTCGAGCAGACGCTCAACGGCCGCTACCTGCAGAAGCTCGGCTTCGGTCTGACCGGCGAGCAGGTGACCGCCGGCAGGGTGGGGGAGCTGCTGGAGCGGACCGGCGAGTTCGAGCGCAACCTGGCCGCCGCCCCGCGCCCGGGCCACGAGGAGACCCTGGCCAGCCTCGAGGCGACGCTGGCCCGGGCGCTGGCCGAGGGCGGCCCGCCCGACAGGGACGCGCCGTGAAGGTGCGGCTGCTGGCGGTGGGGCGCGATCGCTCCGGCCTCTACGCCCCGGCGGTGGAGGAGTACGTCAAGCGGCTCTCCCGGCAGCTCAGGTTCGAGCTGGTCGAGCTGCCCGAGGCGAGGAAGCAGGCCGGGACGCCGCAGGCCCGCGACGAGGAGGCGGTCACCATCCTGGCCCGCCTCGACCCCCGTGAGCGGCTGGTCGCGCTCGACGAGCGCGGCGACCAGCCGACCAGCCTGGAGCTGGCCTCGCGGGTGCAGCGGTGGATGACCCGGGGAAAGGACGTGGCGCTGGTGATCGGCGGCTCCGACGGGCTGGCGCCGGCGGTGCTGGAGCGGGCCGAGGAGAGGCTGGCGCTCTCGAAGCTGACGCTGGCCCACCGCCTGGCCCGGCTGGTGCTTGTGGAGCAACTCTACCGGGCCATGACCATCATCCGCGGCGAGCCGTACCACAAGTAGGCCGTGGCCGGCCGCCGCTCAGCCCCGCAGCACCGGGCCGAGCGCCTCGATGAGCTTGAGGCTGACGGCGGCGTGGTTCGCCGTCCACTCGGCGTGCGCGTCGGGTCCGACCCGGTTGGCCACCGCCAGCGCCCCGGCCACCGGCACCCCGGCGGCGAAGGCCGCGGCGAAGACCCCGGCCAGCTCGAGGTGCTCGGCGGCGGCCAGCGCCGACAGCCGGCGGGCTCCCTCGACGGTCAGGGTGATGCCGGGGGTGACGGCCACCTCGTGGGGCGGGAAGGGGAGCGCCCAGCCCGGGACCCAGCGCGCCACCTCGAGCGCCGGGCGGTAGGCGCGCCCATCCAGCAGGTCGAGCGAGGTCGAGCGCACCGCCGAGACCGAGATCAGGTCGCCGACCTGGAGCCGTTCGTCGTAGGCGCCGCAGGTGCCGGCGAAGAGCACCCGCGACGGGCGCCGCTCGGCCAGCAGCCGCGCCGTGACCGCGGCGGCGGCCAGCGCCCCGACCCCGGTGAGGGCCACGCGCCAGCCCGGAGGCGGAGCGGCGTCGAGGCCGGCCAGCTCGGGCGGGAAGGCTGCGAGGAGCAGGGCGTCCATGGTGCCGCATCGTGGACCAACCACGCCCCCGATGGCCACTCCCTGGCGGTGGTCGTGGGCAGTTGTCCCCTGCGACCGATCGTGGGAGGCTCCACCCCCTCATGACTCTCCTCTCCGCCGCCGCCATGGCCCTGTTGCTCGCCTCGGACCCCGCTCCAGCACCCGTCGAGGTGGCGCCCGCCGCCCTTCAGGCGACCCCGGCGGCCGTCTGGATGGTGGCCCCGGTGGCCGGCCCCGAGCTGGCGGCCTCGGTGGCGCCGGTCGCGGCGCACAAGCTCTTCCTGGCGCGCCAGGTCCGCGCCGGCCTGGGCGTCAGCGTCACCAATGCCGACAAGGGCTTCGCCTCGACCATGCAGGTGGGAGTCCAGCTCGACCCGTGGGAGGTGTTCGGCTTCCGCGCCGGCGCCGGGATGACCACCAGCGTGGTGGGCGCCGGCGGCTGGGACGCGGCCGAATTCAGCGGCTCGGCCGTCCTCCACCCGTTCGGCCTCGGCCGTCGCATCCAGCCCTACCTCGGAGTGGGCGTCCAGTTCGCCTTCATGGCTGTCTTTCCGGACGACGCGCCGCCCCCGCCGCAGGGGCTGGCGAAGCTGGGTACCGGCCACCTGGCGCCGTCGCAGGTGGCCGCCGAGGGGACCTTCCCGGCCAAGGTCGACGGCTTCGGCGGCACCAACCAGTTCAAGGTGATGCCCGAGGCGACGGTGGGGGCGCTCTTCCGCCTGACCTCGAAGCTGAGCCTCGACGCGGCGGCCCGGTACCAGCCGCTGGTCTGGAACGGCACCACCTACAATGGCCTGTCGGTGATCGCCGCGATCTCCACGCCGTTCTAGCCGGCCTCACTTCAAGGCGTCCGCGTGCCCAAGCTGAAGCCGGTCCTGCTGGTGGTCCTCGACGGCTGGGGGCTGCGCGCCCAGACCGAGGCCAACGCCATCGCCGCCGCCGGCACGCCCAACATGGACGCGCTGGCGCGCGAGTTCCCCACCACCCGGCTCGAGACCAGCGGGCTCTCGGTCGGCCTGCCCGACGGGCAGATGGGCAACTCCGAGGTGGGCCACACCAACCTCGGCTGCGGCCGGATCGTCTACCAGGACCTGGTCCGCATCAACCGCGCCGTCGAGGACGGCTCCTTCTTCCAGAACGACGCGCTGGTGCTCGCCTGCCGCCGCGCCAAGGCCCACGGCGGCGCGCTCCACCTGGCCGGGCTGGTCTCCGACGGCGGCGTCCACTCCAGCCTGGAGCATCTCACCGCCTGCCTCGAGCTGGCCCGGCGCGAGGGCGTGGCCCGCTGCTTCGTCCACGCCTTCATGGACGGGCGCGACACCCCGCCGTCCTCGGGCGTCGAGTACATGCGGGCGCTGGAGCAGCGGCTCTCGGCCACCGGCTACGGCCGGGTGGCCACCGTCCACGGCCGCTACTACGCCATGGACCGCGACAAGCGCTGGGACCGGGTGGCGCTGGCCTGGGCCGCCATGGTGCGGGGCACCGGCTACCGCGCCGGCAGCGGGCTCTCCGCCGTCGAGTCCTCCTACGCCCACGGCGAGACCGACGAGTTCATCAACCCGACCGTGATCGTCGACGCCGACGGCAAGCCGGTCGGCCCGGTCAAGGACGGCGACGCCGTCATCTTCTTCAACTTCCGCTCCGACCGAGCCCGCGAGTTGACCCGGGCGCTGGCCGAGCCGGACTTCAAGGAGTTCGAGCGGCCGGTGGTGCCGAAGCTGGCGGCCTACGTCTGCATGACCCAGTACGACGAGACCTTCCCCTGGCCGGTGGCCTTCCCGCCGCAGACCCTGGAGCAGATCTTCCCGGAGCTGGTGAGCAAGGCCGGGCTGAAGCAGCTGCGCTGCGCCGAGACCGAGAAGTACGCCCACGTAACCTTCTTCTTCAACGGCGGTCGGGAGATGGTCTATCCGGGCGAGGAGCGGATCCTCGTCCCGAGCCCGCGCGAGGTTCGGACCTACGACCTGAAGCCGGAGATGAGCGCCCGCGAGGTGACCGACAAGCTGGTGGCCGCGCTCGGCACCGGGAAGTACGGCTTCGCGCTCGTCAACTTCGCCAACCCCGACATGGTCGGCCACACCGGGATCATGGAGGCGGCCGTCAAGGCGGTGCGGGTGGTCGACGAATGCGTCGGCCGGCTCTGGCAGGTCGCGAAGCAGCAGGGGATGGCCATGCTGGTCACGGCCGACCACGGCAACTGCGAGCTGATGACCGACCCGGTGACCGGGCAGCCGCACACCGCCCACACCCTCAACCCGGTGCCGTTCATCCTCGCCGACCCCGACTACCGCGGCGCCAAGCTCCGCTCGAACGGCGTGCTGGCCGACGTGGCACCGACCGCGCTGCAGGTGATGGGGCTGCCGCAGCCGAAGGAGATGAAGGGGCTGGGGCTGCTGCAGCGGTAGCGCGCAGGAGCCGGCGGCCGCGTGTGGAGGGTAGGTCATTCAACCCGCCGATCGGTGGAGCCCCGGCTTGCCGGTAGACCGCCATACATTGTATGACGCTCGGCATGGCTACCAAGGACGTCATCATCCCGGTCCGCGTCACCAAGGCCGAACGGGACTTGCTGAAGCGCATGGCGCCGGGCGGGTCGGTATCCGCCTGGCTGCGCGACATGGCGCTCGCTGAGGCTCGGAAGCGGCGGGCGGTCGTCGATCTGGCGCGGCTGCTCGACGCAGCAAAGGGGGATGGTGACATGACCGACGAGGAGGCGGCCGAGCTGGCCGCCGAGGCGAAGCGCGAGGTGCGGAGCCGCCGCCGGTGACCCGCGCCGTCATCGACACGAACGTTGTGGTGAGCGGCATCCTCAACCGAGCCGGCGTGCCGGCTGCCGTCCTCAGGGCTGCCGGGCTCCGCTACGAGCTGGTGTGGACGCCAGCCATCGCCGTCGAGTGCCGCCGCATCCTCGACCTGCCGCGAATCCAGAAGCGCCTGAAGGGGCGCGAGGCGCAGGCCCGACAGGTGCTTGCCAGGCTCGCGACCATCGCCACAATGGTGCCCGCCGAACTGCTCGGCGAGGTGCGGGTCGTCAAGGAGGACCCCGACGACGACGTGCTCTTCGCGACGGCGCTCGCCGCTGGCGCCCGGATCATCGTGAGCGGCGACGCGGCGGTGCTCGCCATCGGCAGCTTCGCGGGCGTCCTGGTGGTCAGCGCGGCCGAGTTCCTAACGACGCTCGGCGAGGTGAGCTAGAAGACGATCTTGACGCCGGCGTTGGCGTAGAAGGATCGGCTCTTGCCCACGTCGACGGTGGAGAGGCTGGAGTAGTCGGTGAGCGACCACTCGTACGCCAGGTCGACGAAGAGGAACGCCACGTCGACGCCGGCGCCTGCGAAGACGCCCCAGGTCGGGCTGGTGAAATTCGACTTGGTGAGGCCGGGAGCGGTGACGTCGGCGACGATGAAGGCGGCGCCGCCGCCGAACACGCGCAGCGCGAAGAAGTCCTTGGGGGCGCCGAGGATGTGGAAGCCGACCATCGCCGGGATGCGCAGGCCGCTGACCCCGGTGTCGAACTTGGCATGGCTGCTGGTCTCGGTGAAGCCCAGGTTCTTCCTGGCATAGAGGAGGCCGCCTTCGACGTAGAGCGTCTCGCCGTAGAGCACGGTGAGGCCGAACTGGTATCCGACCTGGGCGCTGTACGTACCGCTGACGGGGTTCTTGGAGAGGCTGGTGTAGGTGAGGCCGAGGGCCGGCTTGAGCTCGAGCTGCGCCTGGGCCAGTCCGGGCATGACGAGCAGGGCCAGCGCGAGGGCGGCGGCGAGGGCGGTACGAAGCATGGTTGTTCTCCTGGGTGAGGGTGGCCGACGCAGCGGGATCTCTCTGTATCCAGTAGATAACCCCGCCCGGACCGGCTGGACGTCACGCTTGGAGGGTTCCGCGAGCGGTCAGCGGCCGTCGATGAGGGCGGTTAGGAGCGCGAGCGCCGGCGACGACGACGAGTGGGACGGGGAGGAGCGGCCTTCACCAAGCGGGGGTCGAAGGCGAAGAGGATCGGACCGTCGAGGGAGAGCTGGGAGAAGTCGGGGTGATTCGGGTTGAGGATGAGGTTGCGTTCCTGTGGCACGAGGACCGAGGGCACGACGAGAACCACGGAGCGGTATGAGTGAGCCCACTCAGCGCCGAAGGCTCGGGCGTGATGGGAGTTGGTGGGGTTGTTCCAATCGGCTGGCAGTGAAGCCAGGTCCGGCTCCTCGATAAGCGCAGGGGGTACGTCCACGCCGAAGGCGTAGCGAACGCTCTTGAGGTGACGAATCTCAGCGTGGGCGAGGGTCTCTAGCGCGGCGAGAGCAAGGGAGCTGCTGGTGTAGATGACGGGCACGCCAGCAGGGTGCCAGCGGCCCGCGAAGCGGCGAGCGCCTTCACCGCTGAAGGTGGCGGTGGGGTCGCGAAAGCGGGACAGGCGCCAGGCTCGCATCAGCTGTAGACGCCGAACTCGATGCGTCCAAGGACTTCGAGGACCCGCTCGGCGCCGAGATCGGTGTCGAGGAGTTGCAGGGGAGGCTCGCCGCCGAGGGAGCGGTTGGGGGTGGTGAGCCAGTCGAGGGCTGTGGCGCGATCGCCAAGGACATGGCGGGCACGAGCCGCGATGCGGGCCAGTCGCATGATGCGCTCGGACTCGACCTGGGAGAGGCGAGCGGCCTTCCGGCGGTGCAGGCTGCGAGAGCTGAGCTGCAGGGTGGTTTGGACGTCCTTGAAGGACAGCGTCAGCTCAGAAGCCACGCAGCGGAAGGCGTTGTAGGGGAGGCCTCGGCGAACGAGCTCCATGTAGTCCGCCTTGGTGTGGGGTGTGACGCCAAGGGTCTTGGCGCCCCCGAGGAGGTGGAGGAGGTCGCTGGCTTCGGAGTTGCTGGAGGAGTCTGCCATATGGCGTAGCCTAGTGTGTCACCTGGCCTCGTGCAAGGGGACGAGCCGGCACCTCCTGGGTGCGCTGACCCGGCTAGGGCGGCATACCCCGCTCGGGGAACCCTCCCATCAGCCCGTGGCGCGGGATCGGTCAGGTCGATAGGTGACCACCATGGGCCAAGTACCTGCGCCGTTGACCGGGCCCGACCTCAACCAGGGCGTCGAGCTGTCCGAGCTGGCGGAGGGCGGCCTGCGACTCGGGAACGCCCACGGTGAGCCGGTCCTCCTGGTTCGAGACCGCGGCGAGGTCTTCGCCGTGGCCGCCACCTGCACGCACTACGGCGGACCGATCGCCGAGGGCATCGTCACCGACGGCGAGGTGCGGTGCCCGTGGCACCACGCCTGCTTCGCGCTGCGCACCGGCGCGGCGACTCGGCCGCCCGCCTTGAACCCGCTGCGTCGCTGGAGGGTGGAGCGTCGCGGATCGCGGGTCTTCGTCGGCCAGCCGCTCGACGCGCCCTCCCCGCCCCGGGCGGTGGCCAGCGCGGTGGCGAGCGTGGTCATCGTCGGGGCCGGGGCGGCCGGCAACGCCGCGGCCGAGGCGCTGCGGCGGGAGGGGTACCCGGGGCCCGTGACCCTGATCGGCGCCGAGCCGACCGGCCCCGTCGACCGACCCAACCTCTCCAAGGACTACCTGGCCGGGACCGCCCGGAGCTACGGCGCGCTGCTGCTGGCCACCGGCGCCGACCCCGTCAAGCTCACCGTCCCCGGCGGCGACGGGCCGCTGGTCCACTCCCTGCGCTCGTTGGCGGACAGCCGGGCCATCATCGCCGGCGCCACCGGCGCCACCCGCGCGGTGGTGGTGGGCGCCAGCTTCATCGGCCTGGAGGTGGCCGCGGCGCTGCGAGCCCGAGGGCTCGAGGTGCACGTGGTCGCGCCCGAGGCCTGCCCACTCGAGCGGGTCATGGGCCAGGAGCTGGGTGGCTTCATCCGCTCGCTGCACGAGGAGCACGGCGTCATCTTCCACCTCCAGCACACGCTCGCCAGCGTCGGCGATCAAGCCGTGGCCCTCGACGACGGGACCACTCTCCCCGCCGACCTGGTGGTGGCCGGCGTCGGAGTCCGCCCTTCGGTCGGGCTGGCGGAGCAGGCAGGACTGCGCCTGGATCGCGGCATCCTGGTGGACCCGTACCTTGAGACCAGCGCCCCGGGGGTGTACGCCGCCGGAGACGTGGCCCGCTGGCCGGACCCGCACACCGGCAAGGCCATCCGCGTGCTACGATCTCACCATCTCCTACGTGGGACATGCGGACGGGTGGGACAGGCTCGAGGTGGCCGGCCAGCTGGCGCAGAAGAGCTTGCGGGCGGAGGCCCTGCTCGAGCAGGGAGACCAGCCTGGCCTGGAAGCGCTGCTGGCGGGCAACCGGTAGGGCGTCCGGAAGGGGGCTCGGCACATGGACCCGCTGGCGCAGCTCTTCGACGAGACCGCCGGCGCGCCGCTCCCGCTCCCGCCCGAACTGCTGGCGCTCTACGGGCCGCTCCGGCTCGTCCGGTCCGCGGTCGGGCCCCTGGTCGAGCAGCCCGGCCTCGCGGAAGCTCATCTTGCGCGGCGGGGCGGTCGTGCAGCCGATCTGGCCGGCCAGCGCGCCGAGGAGCGCGACCGCGACGGCGAATCGCGCCGCGCCGGAGCAGGAGCCGTGGGTGGTCGAACCACCCGCGAATCCTCGCACGGCTCGGCCGGGCGGGAAAATGCCCGGGCTGCCTACATCTCAGGGGAGATGTAGGCAGCCGGGCACACTGATGCCTGCTGGATGTCCGATCCGGGATGGCACGCCCCGGGGCTCGGCAGGTCCGAGCCACCGAGGCGTGCCGTGGAGACTGAGAAGCGCCTAGTGGGCGTCCTCGCTGTCGGCGCCGTCGCACGAGTTGCCGTGGTCATGGCCGGTGTGGAGCTGGATGTTCCCGCCGCCGAGCCTGCCCGAGGCGGTGTAGCCGTTCGAGAGCCGGATGGCGAACGTGTCGTCCCGGCCCGGCTCGCCCTTGTCGCTCACGTCCACCTGGTAGGTGAAGCCGGGCTGGCCGTCCACGTTCGCGTCGCCCTCGATCCGACGCGTGGTGGCGTCGAGGGCCGAGTAGCCGGTGACGCTGGTGCTCTTCACCATCGCGCCGTCTTCGCCGTGGTCCTGATAGGTGAGATGGCCCCAGAACGCGCCGTGCTTGATGCCACCCGACACGCCGAAGGTGCCCTTGGTGATGGACCGCTTGGCCAGGGAACCCTCGACCGGGGGCGTGAGCTCGATCCAGCCGCCGCCCGTCACCCAGTCCTTTGCGCCGCACGACGTGGCGCCGCCGCCGAGCGCACAGCCGGTCACGGCGTCGCCGGTGATGGTTACCGCTGCCTTCGCGTAGGCGTCACCGTTGAAGGTCCCCCGGGTGAGAGTGATGGCGGCGCCGGCGAGGATGGTCCCCACGAACTGCGAGTCGGTCATGGTGGCGGCCTCAGCGACCCACCAGAAGACGCTGCCGCAGGGCAGCGTCGAGCCTTCCGGCCCGACCTCCGAGAAGTTGGTGCCGGTCAGGGCGCCCGTGCCGAGCGTCCCGACCTTGAAGATCCAGATCCCATTGGCGGGCCCGCTGAGCGTGAGCACGCCGCCCGTCGACGTCACCGCCGCGTCGAAGCAGTAGACGCCGGGTGCGAGCGTCAGGCCGTCGAGGGTGGTCAGGGTCTGGTCGCAGGCCATGGCCTGGAACGCGTCATATGCCGTGAAGAAGTCGATCTGCGCCGCGGCCGCAGCCGGGTCTCCGGCGTGGAGGGTCCCGGTCACGGGACAACTGGTGAGGGTGATGGAGGTGCCGGGGGAGACGCCCACGTCGCCGACCACCGTGCCGTCGGTACAGGTCACCGCCGTGCCGGCCAGGACGGCGAAGCTGCCGGCGGCGCCGAGCGAGGGCGTCCCGGAAGATGCTGGGGCGGCCTTGAGGGACGGATCACCCGAGGCCGGCGAGGACGCGGGTTGGCTTCCGCCCGCGCACGCGAGGAAGGAGACTGCGGCGAGAGAGACGAACCATCTGCTTTGTGTAGCCATGTGAGTGCTCCAGGCGGGTGCCGAGTAAACAGCCGAACCAACGCTTCTTCGCACGGGCACGCTCGCGTCCAGCCGAGCGAGTGCAGAGCCCTGCCGTGCTTGTCCCCCCGCTACACGCATCGGCCATGCCGCCCCTGCCGGGGGTCGAAGAGCTCGAAAGGCCTTGCAAGGAGGGGCGTATCTGGCGCTTCGGCCGGAAGCGCGCCGGTTCGTGAACGGCGGCGAACGTTCGCTGAGCTACGGATCTGGAGCGCGCATCTTCGGGAAGTTCCCCACCGAGAAGACCTTCCGCAGCAGCTCGGCCCGGGGCACCCGGTAGCGACGCCCAGCGGTAGGGGTTCGCTTCCCCTGGAGCCGCGGTCGAGCCGCGCCGATCTGCGAGCCAGCGGCGTAGCGGGGGGTGAGCGCGGGCGGGATGCGCCGGCTGGCGCGGTCGGCTCCGAACGAAGTCTGACGTCAGAACTCGCGAAGTAACTCTGGGTACGTGTCGCTGACTGAACCGCCTTGCTCGCATCCGGGCTCCAAGCCCGAACCTTGAGTGAGTCCGCCACCACCCGGCACGCCTCCTGCTCTCTCGGAGCCGGATGGTCCGCCCGCTCATCGCCGCGCTCCTCGATCTCCTCTACCCGCCGCGCTGCGCCGCCTGCGGCGAACCGGGCGAACCGTTCTGCGCCCCCTGCGCCGAGGCCCTGCTCCCGCCCGGCGACGGGTGTCCGCGCTGCGGCCGGCCCGGCCGCGCCGCGACCTGCGGCCCCTGCCTGCTCCATCCCCCCGCCTACGACGGCCTGCAGGCCGGCGGCCTCTTCGGCGGGCCGCTGGCCGACGCGGTGCACGCCCTCAAGTACGGCGACCGACCGGCGCTGGCCCGGCCGCTGGGGCGCTGGCTGGCCGGGCGGGTCACGCTGCCGCCCGGGGCGCTGGTGGTGGCGGTGCCTCTCGGCCGGCGCCGCCGGCAGGAGCGAGGCTACGACCAGGCCGGCCGCCTCGCCGAGGCGCTGGCCAGCGCGGCCGGCGCCGGGCGGCTCACCGGGGCGCTGCGCCGCACCCGGGAGACCCCGCCCCAGGTCGGCCGCTCCCGCGCCGCCCGCGGCGCCAACGTGGGCGGCGCCTTCACCGCCGACCCGTCCCTGGTGGCCGGCCGCGAGCTGGTGCTGGTGGACGACGTGGTGACCACCGGCGCCACCGCCGACGCGGCGGCCAGGGCCCTGCTCGCGGCCGGGGCGCGGCGGGTCACGGTGGTGGCGCTGGCCCGCGCCGAGTGAGCCGAATCAGCCGAGGCGCCGGGCGGCAGGCGCCGGGTGCGCAGCTGCGGAGGTGCCACGAGTCGCGACCCGTGACCGGCGCAAGGAGAAGTGGTCTACTCACCCCACGTCCGCGCTGCGCGGACGCCCCAGCCCGGAGCCACCGATGAAGCGCCTCGCCCTCCTCCTCGCCCTCTCCGCACCGCTGGCCGCCCAGGCCGGCGAGTCGGGGCTGGTGGTCTTCCACGGAAAGTGCACGCGGTGCCACGGCGCCGACGGGCGGGGCAAGGCCATCTTCAACACCCCGAGCATGCTCACCTCCAAGCTGAGCGCCGCCGAGATGGAGCAGGTTATCGCCAACGGCCGCGCCAAGATGCCGGCCTTCAAGGCCCAGCTCGCCCCCGACGAGATCAAAGCGGTGGCCGCCTTCATCAAGGCCGAGCTCAAGCCGTAGTGCCGACGCCCGGGGCAACCGCGACCAGCTCCCTCCCCGGCGCCGCGTGACCGCCCCGCTCCTCGCGCTCTGCGCGCTGCTGGCCGCGGCGCCGCTTCCTGCCGCGCCCGGAGCGGAGGCCCCCCGCGACCTGGCCGCCGAGCGCGTCGCCGCCGCCATCGCCGCCCTCGACCGCGACCACGGCCCGCGCGCCGTGGTCGCCATGGCCGAGCTGCGCGAGCTGGCCGACCAGGTCCCTGATCGCACCAGGGCGATGCTGGCGCTCGGCCGGCTGCTCGACGATCCGGCCGCCGACGCCGAACTCCGGGCCCTGGCGCGCCTGCGGCTGGCCCGCGAGGAGCGGGCCCGCGGCAACCTGCAACGCGCTGCCACCCACCTCGGCAAGCTCGGCTTCGTCGGCCGCTGGCTGGTGATCGGCCCCTTCGACGACGAGGGGCGCCTGGCCCACGACCGCGCCGCGCCGCCCGAGCAGGCCATCGACCTCGGCGCCCGGCTGCCGGGAAAGGGGCGTGAGGTCGGCTGGCGTCCGCTGCCGCCCGAGGCGATCGTGGACGGTGAGGTGGCGCTCGGCGCCGTGCTCCGCCCCGCCGAGCAGGTGGCGGCCTACGCCCTGGCGGTGGTCGACAGCCCGCGCGAACAGCCGGCCCGCCTCTGGCTGGGGGCCAGCGGGCGGACCAAGGTCTGGGTCAACGGGGTGCAGGCGCTGGAGGACCGCGTTGACCACCCGGTCCGGCTCGACCAGCACGGGGCGCTGGTGACGCTGCGGGCCGGCCCGAACCGGCTGCTGGTCAAGCTGGCGCACGGCACCGGCTGGATGGGCTTCAGCCTGCGCCTGGCCGACGCCCACGGCGACGGCCTCTACTTCACGAATCGTGAACCCTCGGCGGTGCTGGAGTCGCTGCCGCCGCTCCCCGCCCCCGGGGCTGCGCCGCAGCCACTCCCGGGGCTGGTGGAGCGGCTGGGCCAGAAGGTGGCCGCGCTGGGGGTGGTGGGCGGCGAGGCGGGCCGGCGGGCCAAGGCCGAGGCGCTCTTCGCGCAGGTGGTCGCCCTGGCGCTGCGCCGCACCTTCGAGCCGCGCACCGCCGAGCCGGCGGTGCTGGCGCGGAAGCTGGTCGAGCTGGCGCCGCGCTGGCTGGAGGCGCGGCTGCTGGCCGCCTCGCAGGAGGAGGACCGCAACCGCCGCCTGCTCCAGCTGCGCGCCGCCGAGGCGCTCGACCCCGGTGAGCCCCGGGTGCAGCGCCGGCTCGCCGAGGAGCTGCTGCGGCTCGACCGGGCCCAGCAGGCGGTGCCGGCGGCCGAGCGGGCGGTGGCGGCGGCGCCGGGCTGGGTGGAGGGGCGGCTGGCCCTGGCCGAGGCGCGGGAGCGGGCCGGGCAGGGGGCGCGGGCCAGGCGTGAGCGGCTGGGGCTGGCCGACCTGGTGCCGGCCACCTCGCCAGCGCTGGAGGCGGCCGCAGCGGCGGCGCGCGACGGCGGCGAGCTGCGGCGGGCCGCGGGGCTCATGCGGACCGCGGTGGCGCTGGCCTTCGACCTGCCGGCCCCGCGCGCCCAGCTGGTCGGGTTGCTGCTGCAGCTGGGTGACGTGGCCGGGGCGGCCGTGCTGCTGCAGGAGGCGCTCCGGCTCGATCCCGGCGACGCCTCGGTGCGGCTGCGGCTCGGTGACCTGCTGGCGGCCAACGGCCGGGAGCCGGAGGCCGAGGCCCAGTACGCGGCGGCGCTGGCGCTCTGCGAGGAGGACGCCGAGGCCTGGGAGCGGCGCGGCAGGGCCCGGCTGCGGGCCGGGCGGCGCGGCGAGGCGCTCGCCGACCTGCGCCGCTCGCTGGAGCTGCGCCCTCAGCAGCCGGCGCTCAAGGAGCTGGTGCTCGGCCTCGAGCCGCAGCGCGAGCCGTTCGAGGCCCCCTACGCCATCGACGCCGCGGCGCTGGCGAGCCGGCCGCTGCTGGCCGCGCCCGGCGACGACCTCGTGGTGCTGGCCGACCTCGAGGTGGTCCGGGTGCAGCCGAGCGGCCTCTCCTCGCGCTACCAGCAGACCGTCATCAAGGTGCTGACCCAGCGAGGCGCCGACCAGGCACGCCAGCAGTCGGTCTCCTTCACGCCGGGGCGGCAGGAGCTGCGGGTGGAGCGCGGACGCATCCACAAGCCGGGCGGCGCGGTGGTCGAGGCCTGGGACGACCGCGAGTCGAGCGGCAGCGAGCCCTGGTACCGGATGTACTACGACACCCACGTCCGCACCCTGAGCTTCCCGTCGCTCCAGCCCGGCGACGTGCTCGAGGTGGCCTGGCGGCTCGACGACGTGGCCGACGCCAACCTGCTCTCCGACTCCTTCAACGAGCTGGTGCTGGTCGACGGCGGGCCGGCGCGCCGCCGCCTCGACTACGTGCTGCTGGTCCCGGCCGGGCGGGTCGTCCACGCCAACCAGCCGCGCGGGGTCACCCACACCGAGCGCTCTCTCCCCGGGCGGCTCATCGAGCACCGCTGGACCGCAACCGACCTCCCCCGCTTCGTCTCCGAGCCGCGCCAGCCGGGCTGGTCGGAGCTCTTCAGCTTCCTCCACGTCTCCACCTTCGCCAGCTGGGACGAGGTCAACCGCTTCTACTGGGGGCTGGTGAAGGACCAGCTCCGGCCCGGCGACGAGCTGCGCGCGCTGGCCAACCAGCTGACCGGCGAGGCGCTCAAGGCCCGCGGGCTTTCGCCCACGCTGCCGGCCGGCGGCGGCGACGCGCTCGAGCCGGGGGCGCGCCGCGCCGTGGTGGCGGCGCTCCACGCCTTCGTGGTGACCCAGACCCGCTACGTGGCGCTCGAGTTCGGCATCCACGGCTACAAGCCCTACGCGGTCGACCAGGTGCTCAACCGCCGCTTCGGGGACTGCAAGGACAAGGCCTCGCTGACCCACGCGCTGCTGGCGTCGGTCGGGATCGACTCGCGCCTGGTGTTGCTTCGGATGAGCAACCTCGGCGCCATGCCGGCGGCGCCGGCCTCGCTGGCGATCTTCAACCACGCCATCCTGCGCGTCCCCTCGCTCGACCTCTGGCTCGACGGCACCGCCGAGCAGAGCGGCAGCATGGAGATCCCGGGCGCCGACCGCGGGGCCACCGTGCTGGTCATCAACCCCGACGGGCCGCCCGGCTTCGGCACGCTGCCGCAGGCCCGGCCGGACGAGAACCGCTCCGAGACCACCATGGCCTTCTCGCTGGCCGCCGACGGCTCGGCCGCGCTCGAGGCGAGCTACCTGCAGGTCGGGGCGCGGGCCCCGGCCCTGCGCCGCGCCTACCGGGCGGAGGTCGACCGCACCAGCTCCCTGGAGCGCTCGCTGGGACGGCTCTACCCGGGGCTGCGGGTCGAGCAGGTCAGCTTTTCCGACCTCACCCAACTGGAGGAGCCGGTGCGCCAGCGCTACACCGCCAGCCTGCCGCGCTTCGCCCGCGCCGAGCCGGGCGCGCTCACCTTCAACCCCTTCGGCGAGCCGCCCAGCATGACCGACGCCTGGGCCCCCTTCTCGTCGCGCCGCCAGCCGCTCAGGCTGGAGGAGCCGTCCACCAGCCGGGCCAGCTACCGGGTCACCCTCCCGGCCGGGTCCACCCTGGGTGAGCTCCCGGCACCGGCCGGCTCCGACGGCCCGCACCTGGCCTGGGCGCTCGTCTACCGGGTCGAGGCCGGGCAGCTCACCGCCGAGTTCACGCTCACCTGGAAGAGCATCACCATCCCGGCCGAGGACTACCCGGTCTTCCGCGCCCAGCTCATCGCCCTCGACCGGGCGGTGACGCGGCGGCTGACGGCCCGCCTGGCGCCGCCTGGCGCGGCAGGGGCTCCGCGGTGAGCCGCCGCGCCCTGGCCTTGTGCGCCGCCGCGGCGCTGCTCCTGCTCGGCGCCTGCGCCGGACCGGCCGGGCTGGCCGGAGCCGGCGACGCCCCCTCTTCGGCCACCAGGCGGGCGCTCGATGGTTGGCTCGGCGGGCGGGCCGATCCGGCCCGAGCCCAGCTCGAGACGCTGGCGGCGGCCCGCCCCGACGACCCCTGGGCGCGCCTGGGAGCAGCGCTGCTGGCGGAGCGGGCGCTCCAGCCGGAGCGGGCGGTCGCGCACCTGGCGGCGCTCGTGGGGGCCAACCCGGACCACCCGCTGGCGCTGGTGGCGCTGCGCTCGCTGGCCCGGCTCAGCGCCGAGGCTCCCGACCAGGCGCTGGCCATCGAGCAGGCGCTGGCGGGGCTGCGCCCGCGACGGCCGCTGCAGGGGCTGGCGGCCTACCGGGTCCGCGTCGCCCGCATCGTCGTCGCCGAACGGCGCGGGGACGGCGAGCGGGTGGCGGCGCTGCGGGCCGAGAACGGCACCATCTCGCGCTGGACCCTGGCCGGGCCCTTCGGCGCCTTCGCGCCGCTCGACTTCGAGCGCCCCTTCGCCCCCGAGCTGGGAACGCTCCCGGCCTCGCTGGAGGGGCCGCTGCTGGGACCGGCCCGGCCGACCCACCCGCTCGAGGTGCCGTCCGGGGAGCTCTCGCTCGACGGCGAGCCGTTCGACGGCGCCTACCACTACCTGGTCGCAGACGTCGAGGTGCTGGAGGGCGGTCCGCACCTCGCCATGGTCCGCGCCGAGGGCTCCTGGCGGGCTTGGCTCGACGGCGCGCCGCTGGCGGAGCGGCGCAGCTGGACCGGCACCGAGCCGGTGCAGCGCTTCGTCGCCGTCGATCTCGCTCGCGGCCCCCACCAGCTCCTCGTGAAGCTGGGGCGGGAGGCCGGTCCGCCGTCCCTGCTGCTCGGCTTCTCCCGCCTGGATGGCCGTCCGGCGCGGCTCATCTCCAGCCCGCGGCCGCCCGGTCCGCTGCTCCCGGTGCGCGCCGGGCCCTTCCCGCCGGCGGCCTGGCGCCCCTCCGAGCTGGTGGCGGCGCTGCTGCCGGGCGGTCGGCCCGAGGCGCTGCTGCTGGGCGCGCTCGACTCGGTCAACGACCTCGAGACCGCCAAGGCGCTGGTGGAGGAGGGGCTGGCGCGCTCACCCGGCAACGCTCCCCTGCTGGCCCTGCGCGGCCGGCTCCACTGGAACGACGGATCGCTCGACGAGCAGGCGCGCCGCAACCTCGCCGAGCAGGCCTGGCGGCAGGCGCTGGCGCTCGACCCGGGCGACGGGCCGGCGCGGATCGAGCTGGCCCAGCTGCTGGTGGCGACCGAGCGCGCCGGGGACGCCGAGCGGCTGCTCTCCGAGTTGCCGGCACCGCTCGGCGAGCGCGGCCCGGCGCTGGTGGCGCGGGCCTACGTGGCCCAGGCGCGAGGCCAGTCCGAGGCGGCCACCGCGCTGTTGGAGCGGGCCCGGGCGGCCGGGACGCCCTGCGGCGCCGCGCCGCTCTTGATCGCCCAGGCGGTGGAGCGCGAGGCGGCGGCGCGGGAGGACGCCCTGGTGCTGGAGGGGCGCGGCTGCCCCGGCGGCCTGGAGCGGCTGGCGCAGCAGCGGCTGCGCCGTGGTGATCCGGCAGGCGCGCTGGAGCTGCTCGAGCCGCTGCGACGCTGGCGTCCCACCGAGGCGCCGCTCGGCGCCAGGGTGGCCTCGGCGCGGCGGGCCTCCGGCGACGCGGCTGGGGCGGTCGCCCTCCTCCGGTCGCTCCGCGAGAGCTGGCCTCGCGATCCCTGGCTGGCCCGCGAGCTGGCCGACCAGCGCGAGCTCGGCGGTGATCGGGCCGGGGCCCGCGCCGCCCGCGAGGAGGCGCTCCGGCTCGACCCGGCCGACCTCGCCACCCGGCGGCTGCTGGCGCTCGAGGACGGGCGCGAGGCGCTCGACGACCTGGCCAGCGACAGCGGCCCGGTGCTGCGCGACTACCGGGCTGGCGATCCGAAGGAGACCGGCTCGTCGGTGCTGGTGCTCGACGCGGCCGCCGTCGAGCTCCACCCGGGCGGGGCCTCGACCGAGCGGGTCCACCAGGTGATCCGGCTGCTCGACCAGCAGGCGGTCGACCGTTACGGCGAGGTGATCCCGCCGGAGGGAGCCCAGCTGCTCCTGCTGCGGACCATCAAGGCCGACGGCCGGGTCATCGAGCCGGACCTCGGCGACGCCAAGGGGAGCCACTCGCTCTCCAACCTCGAGCCTGGGGATTACTTCGAGCTCGAGTACCTGCGCGCCGAGCGGGCGCCGCGCCCGGTGCCGCCGCTCGGCACCAGCCCCTTCTACCTGGCCGAGCTTGGCGAGCGGGTCTTCGCCTCCAGCTACGTGGTCAGCGCCCCGCGCGGCTTCGCGCTGCAGGCCGACTCGCACCGGCTCGAGCCGCCGGCGGCGGTGGTGTTGGAGGGTGACCGGCAGGTGGTGCGGGTGGCGCGGCGCGAGGTGGCGCAGCTGCGCGCCGAGCCGCACTCGCCGCCCGGGCCGGAGCTGCTGCCGTTCGTCCAGGTCGGGGTCGGCGACGGCAGCGAGCCGGTGCAGGCCTGGCGGGCCAGCGGCATGATCGGCCTGCTCCGCTCCACCGGCGAGCTGCGGGCGGCGGCGGCGGCGGTCCGGGCCCGCTGCGGCGCCGGGGCCAGGCCCGAGGCGCTGGCGCGGGCCGCCTGGGAGGAGACCCGCCAGCGGCTCACCGGCGCGCCCGACCCGCAGCTGGCGCCGGCCAGCGTCATCCTCTCGCGGGGGCGCGGCAACCGGCTGGTGCTGATGGCGGCGCTGCTCGACGCGCTCGGGGTCGAGGCCCGCTTCGCGCTCGTCAACCCGTTCGACGCCAACCAGGAGCCCTACCGCTTCGGCCGCGAGGAGGCCTGGCCGGTCCTCTTGCTCAAGGTGAGCCTGCCGGGTGGCGCCGCCTGGCTGGCCGGGAACGCCCGCCAGCTCCCCTTCGGCGCGCTGGCGGAGCGGCTGCGCGACCGCGAGGCGCTGCTCCTGCCGCGGCCGGGCGAGCCGCCAGTCCGGGAGCGGACGCCGGCCAGGGCGCCGGTGGCGGAAGGGCGCGAGATCGACTTCACGGTGCGGCTCTCGGCCGACGGCGCGGCCGAGCTCGACGTGATCGAGCGCTTCCACGGCGCGGTCGGCGCCGAGATCAAGGACGCCTTCGCCCGCATGGACCGCTCGCGCCTCAAGGAGGTGGTCGAGTCGCTCTACGCCGGCGCGCTGACCGGCCTCGCCATCGCCGAGGTCTCGCTCGACGGCGTCGAGTCGGCGGAGGGGCCCATGGGCATCCGCTGGCGCGGGCGCGCGCCGTCGCTGGGGAGGGCCAGCGGCGAGGGGCTGCAGGTGGAGCGGGTCGGGCTGCCGCTCCAGCTCGCCAGCCGGCTGGCCACCGTGGCGGCGCGGGCCCAGCCGCTGCTGCTCCCGGAGGCGATCGGCCTGACTGCGCGGGTCCGGCTGGTCCCGCCGGCCGGGCTGGCGGCGGCGCCGGGGCCGGAGCTGAAGCTCGCGTCGCCGTTCGGCGGCTACCATCGGCGCGAGTGGATCGAGGACGGGGCGCTGCGCTGGGAGGAGCGGGTGACGGTGCCGCTGGCCCGCATCTCGCCGGCAGACTTCCCGGCCTTCGCCGCCTTCGCCGCGGCCATCGACGAGGCCCAGACCCGGCCGGTGGTGCTGCGCCAGGCACCCTGAACGGCCCTTCGGCCTCATCAAGCGCCGCCAGGCTGTGCGACTTCGAGTCCCGGACGGTGAGTGCGGCCCGCCCATCCACCTCTACAAGCCCTTCAAGAACGGGGCCTGCATGCAGTGCCACTCGACCACGGCCAAGAGCTACCTCGAGAAGCACGCCGACAACGTCGAGGAGATCCGGTCCGAGGCGGTCCGCTGCATACCCCGCCGGCGGAGTAGCCGGCGCTAGACGAAGAGCCGCTCCGCCACCGCGCTCTGCAGGTCGAGCCCGCGGCTGGTGAGCACCAACCGGTCGTCGCGCACCACCGCCAGCCGCCGCCGCAGCAGCGCCGACACCTCGCCGGCCTTGGAGCCGTCGAGCAGCGTCAGCGGGACGCCGCGCGCGGTGCGCAGGCCGAGCATGAGCCGCTCGTTCCGGTCGGCGATGGCGTCGAAGCGATCCTCCTCGCCGGTCGGGAGCCGCCCGGCCTCGACCGCCACGAGCCAGGCGTCGGCGTCGCGCAGGTTCTGCCAGCGCACCCCGCCCGCCTCGCCGCGCAGGCAGCCGGCCGCGCCGGCCCCGAGCCCCAGGTAGCTCTCCCCCTCCCAGTAGAGCCGGTTGTGGCGCGACTCGAAGCCGGGCCGGGCGAAGTTGGAGAGCTCGTAGCGGCGCAGCCCGAGCCGCCGCAGGGTGGCGCGGGCGGCGCGGGCCTGGGCCAGCGCCTCCTCGTCGCCGGGGAAGGCCAGCCGGCCGGTGCGGGCGGCGCGGGCCAGCGGCACCTCCTCGGCCATCACCTCCGGGTCGAGGGTGAGCGCGTAGGCCGAGACGTGGACGGCGCCGCAGGCCACGGCCCGGGCGGCGTCGGCGACGGCGATGGCCACCGAGGAGCGGCGCCCGGCCTGGATCAGGTCCACGCTGACGTTGGGGATGACGCCGGCCGCGGTGGCGATGGCGCGGGCCGCGGTCTCGCCGTCGTGGCGGCGCCCCAGCTGCGCCAGCACGCCCGGGTCGAAGGACTGCACGCCGATCGAGACCCGGGTGACGCCGGCCTCGCGCCAGGCCAGCAGCCGCTCCCGGTCGCAGGACTCCGGGTTGGCCTCGATGGTCACCTCGGCGCCGGCGCGCAGGCCGAAGCCGCACCGCACCCCGGCCACCACCGTCGCCACCTCGGCGGGTGCCCAGCGAGATGGCGTGCCTCCGCCCAGGAAGAGGCTGACGCAGTCGAGCGGCCGGAAGGGCGCGCCCCGCAGGCCGAGCTCGGCCAGCACCGCCGCGGCGTAGCGGCCATCGGCCGGCACCGGCCGGGTGGTCACGGCGAAGTCGCAGTAGGGGCAGCGGTGGGCGCAGTAGGGGAAGTGGACGTAGACGCCGAAGGGGCGGGGCATGGCGTGGCGGAGAGGCGGCTAGCGGAGCGGGGCCAGGTGGGAGGAGCGCAGCAGCACCGGCAGCACCTCGCCGCTCTCGACGATCGCCATGTGGGCGTGCTGTGACTTCAGGTGAACCATGCGCGCCGAGCGGGCCGGGCCGTCGAGGCCGCCGTCGGGCGGCGGCACCACCGGGAGCGACAGGGCGCCGGGGACGCTGGCGGCCAGCGCCTCCGCCGCCGGGAGGGTCTCGTCCGAGACCAGCACCAGCCGGCGGGGCCGCGGCGCTCCGTGCCCGCCCGCGGCGCCGCCGCCGAGCAGCCAGCCGCGCAGCTGGGCCTCGCCCCGGTAGAGGCCGTCGAGCAGCAGGATCTCCTCCAGCTTCGGGTGCGAGAGCCAGGAGAGGATGGGGCGGAAGGCGCCGGAGTGGCCCATCACCACCACCGGCCCGGGCGGCGGCTTGAGGCCGATGCGCCGGAAGGTCTCCGAGAGCAGCTCCTCGAGGTCGGGCCAGACCCCCTCCTCGCCGTTCCAGGCGGGCGCCTCGGCGACGATGAAGAGGGCGTTGCGCCCCGAGGCGGCGAACTGATCGGCCAGCCGGTGGTCGGCCACCGCCTGGTCGACGTTGGTGAAGTAGCCGTGCAGGTAGACGCAGGTGCCGGCGTCGCGGGCCCGGTAGGCGGCCGGGCGCCAGGCCCAGACCGTGCCGCGGGCCGTCCCGATCCGCCAGCTCACCCCGTCGGCGGCGGCGCCGGCCTCGACCTCGCCGACCCCGAGCAGCCTCACCGGCGTCTGCGACCATGGCGCCTGCGAGCGGTCCGGCGGCGCGAAGGGATCCTGGCTCTGTGGCGCCTGGTGCGGCAGGGGCGGCGCCGGTGCCGGCGCCCCGCCGATCGGGGGCGGGGAGCCCGGCCCCTGCGGTGCGGCGCAGGCGGCGCCGAGGAGTGCCAGCGCGAGCAGGTGCGCTCCAGGCCGGCGCATGGCGCCCTACCTGGCGGCCTTCCGCGTCACCAGCAGGTGGTAGCGGCCGGCCGGCTTGTCGCCGTCCTTCACGCCGTCGATGTAGCCGTAGCGGAACGGCAGCTTTCGCACCGGCTGCGAGCCCCAGAGCTCCTTGAACTCGGCGTTGATCGACTCGCTGGCCTCCAGGAAGGAGACCTCGAAGGAGCCGTAGGTCTCCTGCGTGAAGCCGGCCGGCGTGGCCCAGTGGGGCGGGATGCCGGTCGAATCGGAGATCATCAGCGTCATGTGGCCGAGCAGGTACTTGCGGACGCGGGAGAAGTCGTCGCGCCAGAGCAGGTAGGAGGCGGCCTTGGTCATGGCCGCGACCGTCCCCTTGGCCTCCAGCCAGGCGACGATCCCGGTCTTGGCGAGTGCGGCGTCGGAGAGATCCCAGGCGATGTGCCGGTGGACCCGCGCCGCGGTGGCCGGGTCTTCGCCCTTCTTCACGAAGGTGAGCTCCGAGTTGGAGAAGGCCATGGAAAAGTCGGGCTCGGTCCACTTGCCGCGCAGCAGCTTGGCCTCCTGCCCCTGCAGCGCCGCGATCTCGCCGGGGGTGAAGTAGTGGAGCGCACCGTTCTTCTCGATCTTGAAGTACCTGAGGCTGATCGGCTCGAAGCCGTGGATGGCGAGCGCGGTGAGGAAGAAGGCGAGCTGCCCGGGGATCTCGCCGCGCTGCCCCTTCATCAGGTTCTCGGTCTTGGAGTCGGAGGCGTAGAGCAGGCCGCTGGAGGTGGAGCGAATCAGCTCCAGCGAGTCGGCCAGCTGCTCCTTGCTGGTGATGGCGGAGAGGCGGCGCGGGTCGCCGGCGTGCTCCAGCGAGAGCGTGGTCAGGTCGCGGGCCTCGGGGTAGGTGGTGAGCGCGGAGACCAGATCGCCGCCGCCGAACGGGTAGACCACCGTGGTCGGGGTTCCGGCCGGGCGCAGCTTCGCCAGGAAAGGGGCCGCCAGCGGCAGGTAGCGGTCGCGGTAGGCGGCGATGGCCTTCGACTGCTTCTTGCAATAGGCGGCGACGGTCGCCTCGTCGAAGCCGTGGGGGAGGGCGTCGTCGCCCTGGCAGGTGACGGTCCGCATCAGGGCGCGGGCCTCGGCGATGAAGTCGGCGGGAGCGGCGGCGGCGGTCGCGGTGGAGGCGGTCGCGGTGAAGGCCTCGGGCGCGGCGGCGGCGAGGGCCAGGACGACCAAAGTAGTGAGCGCGGCGGTCATGGCGCTCATGTACCATGCCCCCGTGCGCACTGCCTCCATCCCTCCCAAGCTCCACCTCGCCTCCGGCGTCGGCATGGTCGCCGCCAACATGATCGGCTCCGGCGTGTTCGTCTCGGCTGGATACATGGCCCTGGACATGGGGCCAGGGCAGATCCTGCTGGCCTGGGTCGCCGGGGCCGTGCTGGCCCTCTGCGGCGCGGTCGCCTACGGCGCGGTGGCCCGGCTGGTGCCGCGCTCGGGCGGCGAGTACCGCTACCTCTCCGAGCTGCTCCACCCGGCGGTCGGCTACCTGGGCGGCTGGGCCTCGCTGCTGGTCGGCTTCTCGGCGCCGCTGGCGTTGGACGCAGTGCTGGCAGGAGCTTTCGCCACGACCATCTTTCCATCGCTCCACCCGACGTGGGCCGCCGCCAGCATGGTGGTGCTGCTCACCGGCTTCCATGCGATCGGCTTCCGCTCGAGCGCCCGCACCCAGAACCTGCTCATCGTCGTGAAGGCCACGTTGCTCATTGGCTTTGTTGGGGTCGGCCTCACACTCGGCTCCCACAGCTGGCCCACGTGGACGCCGCCCCACGCGCAAGCAGCCTTTCCCTTGAGCCCGTTCGCCAGCTCGCTCTTCTACATCGCGCTGGCCTTCTCCGGCTGGAACGCCGCCGTTTACGCCGCCGAGGAGTTCGAGAACCCCGCCCGCACCGTGCCGCGCGCCATGATCATCGGCACCGTGCTGGTGGCCGCCCTCTACCTGCTGGTCAACTGGATCTTCGTCGCCAACCTCGATCCCGGAACCGCCTACTTCACGGTCAGCGACGAGACTCGGAGGGTCACCCTGGGCCACGCCGTCATGGAGCGGCTGGTGGGCCCTACCGCAGCTGGCGCATGGTCGGCGGCCACCGTGCTGGTCTTCCTCTCGGCCATGTCGGCCATGACCTTCCTCGGGCCACGCGTCTACGCCGCCATGGCGGCCGACGGCTTCCTGCCGAAGTTCCTGCGCGCCAGCCCCGAGGGCCATCCGCCGCGGTCGTCCCTCGTGCTGCAGGCCCTCATCACGCTGTTCTTCGTATTCGTGCAAGGGGTGCGCGAGACGCTCGTCCAGGTCGGGGCCATCCTGGTGCTCTTCGCGGCGCTGGTGGCGCTCGGCCTGGTGGTGGCGCGGGTCCGCGGCATGAAGCCGACCCCCTCGAAGCGCGCCGTGGTGGCGGCGGTCATCTACGTGGTCTCGTCGGCCTGGATGTTCTGGAAGGGGTTCGGCGACCGGCCGCAGTCGTTGCTCTGGGTGGCCGGCGTGGCGGTGGTCTTGTTGGTCGCCTGGGCGCTGTCGCGGCGGCGGGGAGTTCAAGAGTAGGCCAGAGGCCGGCGCCAGCGCGACTGCCCTACTTCCCGAGCAGCTTCGCCGAGAGGTCGCGGTTCTTCTGGGTGTAGCGCGCCACCTCGCCGTTCAAGAACTCGTTCTCGTCGCGCAGGTCGTCGAGCTCGGTCTCCAGCTCGGTGAAGCGGGCCTGCAGCGCGGTCAGGGTGGCGGCGTCGACCGCCGGCGCTGGCGCCGGGGCCTCCCCGGCCGCCTTGACGGCCGCCTCCAGCTCGCCGATGCGACGCTTGAGCTGGTGCTCGATCCTGGCTCGCCCCTCGAGGTGGCGCTCCAGCTCGGCGGCCGTCGCCTTGACCCGCTGGAGGTCGGCGGCGTGGCGCGCCTCCGACTGCGTCGACCCCTCCCGGAAGGTGCCGCGGGCCTGCTCCGCCGCCTGCCGCTCGCGCTGCAGGTCGGCCTGCGCTTGCGCCGCGGCCTGCTCGGCGTCGGACTGCCTCCGCTGGGACTGGGTCAGCTCGCCCTCCAGCCGCCGCACCTCCGACTGCAGCTGGCCGGTCTCGATCGAGAGCCGCTCGGCCAGTTTGGCCCGCTCGCTGGCCTGCGCCTGCGCCGCCCGCGACGAGGCCTCGGCCGCCTGGGTCCGCTGCTGCACCAGCTCCTTCAGGGCCGGCAGCTCCTTGCGCAGGCGGACCACCTCGGCGGCCACCGCCTCGTGGGGGGCCAGCCGCGCCACCTCCAGCTCCAGCCGCGCCACCCGCTCGCGGGCCTCGGCCTCCCGCGCCCGGGTCGCCTCCAGCTCGGATGCCAGCCGCCTGGCCTCGGCCTCGGCCTCGGCGGCGCGGTGCACCGCCTCGGCGCGGCCGGTCTCGGCCCGCGCCAGCTCGCCGCGCACCCCCTGGGCCGTGGCCTTCCCGGCCTCCAGGGCGCCGGCCTGCTCGGCCACCCTGGCTCGCTCCGCGGCCAGCTCGGCCTGCCGCGCCGTGGCCGCCTGCTCGGCGTCGCCGGCGCGCGCCAGCGCCGCCTCCAGCTCGGTCCGGACCTGGGCCAGCGCGGCGTCGAGTTCGGCCCGCGAGGCCTCGCTCTGGGCCAGCTGCTGCTCGGCCGCCTCGCCACGGGCCGTCAGCTCGGCCACCTCGCCGGCCGAGAGCTGGGCCCGCCCCTCGACCTCCGCCAGCCGCGCCTCGAGCGCCGCCTGGGTCTCGGCCGCTACCCGCGCCGCCCCCTCGGCCGCCTCCTCGACATCGGCCAGCTTCGAGGCGGTGGTGGCGAAGCTGTGGTCCAGCTCGTCGCGCTCGCTGGAGAGCTCGACCAGCTGCGCCGAGGCCGCCTCGGCCGCGGTCCGCGCCGCCTCCCGGTCGGCCTGCCGCTCGGCGTCGAGCTGGAGCAGCGCCGCCGCCTGGTCGGCCTCGGCCCGGAGCCGGGACTCCTCGCTGGCGGCCCGCTCGTCGGCGCGGTCGGCAGCGATGGCCTGCAGCTCCTTGACGTGGGCCTCCTGGGCCTCGGCCAGGGCCCGCTCCACCTCGGCGCGGGCGGAGTCGGCGGCGGCCACGCGCGCCGACCACTGCTGCTCGGACCGCTCGTTCTCCTGCATCGTCTCCGAGAGCACCTCGGAGAGCGACTGGCGCGTGGCGTCGACGTCGGTGACGCGGCGCTCGAGCTCGGCGCGCTGGGCGAGACCGGCCGCCACCTCCTGGGCCGCCTCGCCGAGCCGGGCCTCGAGCGAGGCCACCTGGCTGACCCTGGCGGCCAGCGTGGCGCGCAGCTCCTCGCCGTCGCCGATGAGCTGGGCCGCCTCGGTCTTGAGCTCGCCGATCGCCTCGCGCAGCCTCGGCATGTAGCCGTCGCGGACCCGGAGCCGCTCGCGGAAGTACTCGAGCTTCTCCTCCGGCGTCCCCTTGGGCGGGGCCGGGTCGCGAGGCCACTCGGCCAGCAACTCCTCGGCCCGGACCCCGGCGGTCTTGAGCCGGGTGGCGGGGGCGGGCTGCGCGGCCAGGACCACGGTGGGGCGCGGCGGCGGAGCGGGAGGGCGTGGCGGCGGGCCCGGCGCTGCAGCCGGGCGCGGGGGTGGTGGCGCGGCGGCGATCGGACGGGCACCGGCCGGCGGGTGCGGCGAGACCGGGGGGGCGGCGGGGGAGGTGGCGGCCTGAGCCGGAGCCGCGGGATCGGCGTGGAGCAGCTGCGCCGCGTGGCCGAGCAGGTCGGCCATGTCGAGCGGCGCGCGCAGGTAGGCGTCGGCCCGCCCTTTGGAGGCGCGGTGGGCCTCGACGGCGCCATCGGTCGCCTCGCGGGTGTAGAGGATGAGCGGCGTGGACGGCAGGGCGCGCTTGAGCCGGTTGCAGACCGAGAAGCCGCTCATGTCGGGGAGCTCGGCCGAGAGCAGGATCAGGTCCGGCGGCGCGGCGCGGGTCCGCTCCAGGGCGCTCTCGCCGGCCTCGGTGGCGCCGACCACGAAACCGGCCGGCGCGAAGGCGGCACGGATCTCGTCGGCGACGGCGGCATCGGCCTCTACCAGCATCACGTTCCAGCTCATGAAGGGGCCATGGTAGCGCCAAACGCCCGACCTGTTCAGCCTTCGCACCGGGCGATATCGACGCACCCGCGGGCCGGCGGCGCTGGATCGGCGGGGCCGGACGGGGTAGGCAGGGCTCCGGACCGCAAGGAAGAGGCAGACATGGCCAGCTGGTCGGTGACCGTCGACGTGGAGCGCGATGAGGCCGAGGAGGTCGCAGCGGCGCTCATGGAGGAGGGGGCGGGGGGCGTGGAGCTCCGCGACGGCGAGGGGATTCCCATGCCCGGCTCGCGCCAGCCCGAGGCCGGACGGGCGCTGGTGGTCGCCTTCTTCGCCGAGCGGGCCGCCGCGGCGGAGGCCGCCGCCGCGCGTGGAGGCTCGCTCGCGGAGCTGCCCGACCAGGACTGGGGCGAGACGTGGAAGGAAGGGCTCGCGCCGCTCCGCATCGGCCGGGTCTTCGTCCGGCCGAGCTGGATCGCCGCCCAGACGCCGCCCGGGCTGGTCGAGGTGACGCTCGATCCGGGCATGGCCTTCGGCACCGGCACCCACCCGACCACCTCGCTCTGCCTGGCCGCGCTGTCCGAGCGGCTGGCCGCCGTGCCGGGCGCCCGGGTGCTCGACGTCGGCACCGGCTCCGGGCTGCTGGCCATCGCCGCCCGCAAGCTCGGCGCGCCGGTGGTGATCGGCAACGACAACGACCCCGTGGCCATCCGCGTGGCGCTGGAGAACGCGGCGCTCAACGGCGTGTGCGTCGACTTCGACCTGCGCGACGTCCACGAGCAGCCCGGGCCGTTCGACCTCATCCTCGCCAACATCCTCGCCAACACGCTCTGCGAGCTGGCGCCGGCCATCGCCGCCCAGCTCGAGCCGGGCGGTGTGGTGCTGCTCTCCGGCATCCTCACGCCGCAGGAGGCCGAGGTGCGGGCCGCCTACGTGGCCGCCGGGCTGCGCCCATCCCCGGGCGGCGACCGCCGCGACGGCGAGTGGTCGCTGCTGGCCATGGAGCGGCCCGGGCCGGCCATGGAGCGGCCGGCTGAGGAGCGGCCGGCCGGGGAGCGCCGCGCGTGATCCGCCGCCGCGTCCACCTGCCGCCGGAGCGGATCGGCGCCACCCGGGCCGAGCTGACCGAAGAGGCGCGCCACTACCTGCGCGACGTGCTGCGGCTGGCGCCGGGGGCGGCGGTGGAGCTCTTCGACGGGCGCGGCGCGGCATGGGAGGCGGTCATCGAGCCGGGCTTCGCGACGCTGGCGGTCGGGGCGGCTCGCGCGGCGCTGGCGTCGGGTCCGGCGCTCTCGCTCCTCTTCGCGCTCTCCAAGGGGGAGAAGGGCGAGCTGGTGGTGCAGAAGGCGACCGAGCTGGGCGTGGCGCGGCTCTGCCCGTGGGCGGCCGAGCGCTCGGTGCTGAAGCTCGACGCCGGCAAGGGGCAGGAGCGGGCCGAGCGCTGGCGGCGCATCGCCGGGGAGGCGGCGCGCCAGTGCGGGCGGGCCGACGTGCCCGAGGTGATGGCGCCGGTCGGGCTGGCCGAGGCGCTCGTCGCGGTGCCGGCCGGCCACCGGCTGGTGGTGCTGCACGGCCCGGGGGGCGCCCCGCTGTCGGCGCTCGGGCTCGACGGCGCCCCGGGCGTGGCGCTGGTGGTCGGGCCCGAGGGTGGCTTGACGACAAGTGAACTGGCGGCCTGCGAGGCGGCCGGAGCGGTGCGCGGTGCGCTCGGGCCGCGCACGCTGCGGGCCGAGACCGCCGCCATCGCCGGCCTGGCGGTGCTGCAGGCGGTGGCGGGGGACCTGGGCGACCGGCCGCCCAACTGATTCCTTGCCCGGACCCACCGCCGGGTTAGCGTGGAGCCAATGGCCAGACCCCACCTCATCGAGCTGCGCCGCGCACCGTCGCGCCGCCGCGCCGCCGCCTGGGTGGTCGACGGCCTCCCCTTCGCCCTGGGCGCCTGGTGGATCTTGGCCTGGCTCGGCCCGGAGCCGAGCCTGCTGGTCCCGGCGCTGACGGCCCTCGGCCTGGCGGCCTTCACCTACCAGTTGCTCTGCACCTGGCTGCTCGGCGCCAGCCTCGGCAAGCTGCTCAACCGCATCGCCGTGGTCGGGCCCGACGGGGCGCGCCCCGGGCTGGCGCGGAGCGCCCGGAGAGCCGCCGCCTCGGTGGTCGGCGTGCTGCTGCTCGGCGCCGGCCCGCTCCTGGCCCTCTTCACCCGCACCGGGCGTGGACTGGACGACCTGGCGGCCGGCACCGCCGTGGTCGAGGCGCCTTGACCGGGTCGTTCCTCGGGGCCTAGAACCGAAGGGGGGGAAGACATCGTGGCGCGCGAGCTTTCACAGCTCCTCCTCGAGGAGGGGATGGTCTCTGCCGACGACCTGCAGCGCGCCGCGGCGCGGCAGAAGGAGGCCGGAGGCACGCTCGACACCGCCCTGCTGGAGCTCGGGTTCCTGCAGGAGAATCGGCTGGTGGCCGCGCTCGGCCGCGCCTCCGACCTGCCGGCCGCGCCGCTCTCGGCCTACGAGCGGATCGACGCCCGCGCCCGGCGCCTCTTCCCCTCCAAGGTGGCCGAGCGCCACGGGCTGGCACCGTTCGCGCTGGACGGCCGCGAGCTCTCGCTGGTGGCCACCTGCCCGGTCGATCTCGGGCTGCTCGACGAGGTCAGCTTCATGCTCTCCCTCCACCTGACCGCGCACGTCGGTCCGGAGTGGCGGGTCCGCACCCTGATCCAGCGGCTCTACGGCGGGGCGCTCCCACCCCGCCTGGCCCGGCTGGGCGAGCAGTCGGCGCAGCGGGGAACGAGCCCCGGCGTGGTGGCGGTGGCGCCACCCGAGCCGGAGGCTCCCGCCTTCGTCAGCGGGCCGGGGCCGGTGCCTGAGCTGGAGCCGGGCGACGAGCCGGAGGGCGTCTACCTCGGGTCGGCCATGCCGGCGGTGCACACCTCCGGGCCGCAGCCCGAGGCCTGGGAGCCGACCCGGCCGCCCCCCGGCTTCGCCGGCTTCTCACGCGATAGCGGCGAGCCGCTCGAGCCACTGGCCGCAGCGCTCTTCGAGGCGCTGGAAGCCTTCGACCTGGAGCAGACCGATCCGCCCCCGATCCCGGCCCGGGCTCCCGTCGCGGTCGAGACCCGGGCGGTGGAGGCGCCGGCTCTCGAGACGCCGGCCCTCGAGGCGACGCCGGCCCGGCCGCTCCCGACGCTCGAGGCCGCGGTGCTCGACCGCGCGGCACCGCCCCGCTGGACCCTGGAGCAGGCGCGAGCCATGCTGGCGCAGGCCAGGACCCGCGACGAGGTGGTGGTCGCCACGCTCCGCTACGCCCGCGACTTCTTCCAGTTCGCCGCTCTCTTCGCGGTGACCCGCGACGCCGTGGCCGGGCACGACGGGCTCGGACCGGAGGGCGACGCCCGGGACCTGGTCCGCACCGTGGCCATCTACACCAGCGACCCGGGGATGTTCCGGACCGCCATCGAGATCATGGCCCCGTACCTCGGCAAGGCCGATCGCGCCGCGGCCGGGAACCAGGTCGTGCTCGATGGGCTGGGGCGAGGGATTCCGCGCACCATCCTGGTGACCCCGGTCCTGATGCGCCACCGGCCGGTCTGCCTGCTCTACGCCGACAACGGCGCGGCCCCGGTCTCGGCCCGGCGGCTCGGCGACCTGCTCCTCTTCTGCTCCACGGTCGGCGCCGCCTTTGAGCGGATCATCATGTCGCGCAAGGGCGAGCTGAAGGCGCGTCTGGAGCCGGTGGTCGTCCCGCCGGCGGAGCCGGTCGAGGTCGAGCCGCCGCCCCCGCAGGCCGAAGAGACCCCCGCCGTCGAGGTGTCGCTTGTCGTCGAGGTGCCGCCCGAGGTCGAGGTGTCGCCAGCCACCGGGGCCGAGTTCTTCGAGTCGGCCGAGGCGCCGACGAAGGTGGAGGGCTTCTTCGGCCGGCCCGAGTCGGCCTGGCGAGGCCCTGAGGGGTCTCCGCCGCCGGTGAGCGCCTCCGAGGCCCAGTACCTCGCCGCCGGAGGGCGCCTCGATCCGGAGGAGTTCTCCTCGCCGCCGCCGCTTCCTCCACCACTGCCTCCGCCTGCGCCAGGGGAGGAGATCCCGCCCGAGATCGCGGAAGCCTACCCCAACCTCGACCCGGCATCGCTCGCCGGCGTCGTCGTCTCGACGCGGCCCGAGTCGGTGCCGGTCGTTGAGGTCTGGCCGCTGGAGCCGCCCCTGGCCGAACTGCCTGCTCCGATCGAGCCGCCTGCTCCGATCGAGCCGCCTGCGTCGATCGAGCCGCCCGTGGCCGACCGGATGGCCGAGCCGGCGAACTCTCCGGCCGAGCTGACCGACGACCCGGCCTACCTGGTCGGCGCCTTCATGACCACGGTGCCCGGCACCCCGGCGCACCTCGACCTGCTCGCCCAGATCCTGGCCCAGGCGGCGGCCACCGCACCCATCCTCTGCGAGCTGCTCCCCGGCCCCATCGAGGTGGCGCCCGAGGAGCTGGCCACCTCGCCGGCGGCGGCCCAGGGGCCGGTCTTCGAGGCGCTGGCCGCCATGGGGCAGGCTGCGGTCCCCGCGCTGCTCGGCGTCATGACCGCGTCCGAGCCCCTGCGCCGCCGCGCCGCCACGGTTCTGCTCGGCGCGCTGGGCGATCCGACCACGCTGGTGGCGCTGGCCGATCGCTGCCTCGACGCCGACGAGGCGGTGGCCGAGGCGGCCCGCACCGCGCTCTCCGCGCAGCGCGGCACGCCGGCCATGCGCCCCATCCCCGAGCGCCCGGCGCAGCCGCTCG
>JANYBC010000155.1 GCA_025360965.1 Anaeromyxobacter sp.
GTGACCGTCTCCACCGTCTACGTCGGCGCCAATGCCGAGTTGGTACAAGGTTTTATCACCACGCCGCTGGAGCGCACCATTGCCGCGGCCGACGGCATCGAGTACATGGAATCCCAGAGCAGCCTGGGGCTCTCCACCATCAAGGTGCGTCTCAAGCTGAACTATGACTCCACCAAGGCCCTGGCCGAGATCAGCTCCAAGGTTGATCAGGTGCGGCGCGATCTCCCCCCCGAGGCCGAGGTGCCGATCATCAACATCGAGTCTGCCGACAGCCAGTTCGCCTCGGCCTACCTGAGCTTCACGTCGGACGTCCTCAAACAGAACGAGATCACCGACTACCTGGTGCGCGTGGTCCAGCCCCGGCTCTCGGCGGTCGCCGGGGTGCAGCGGGCCGACATCCTGGGAGCCCGCACCTTCGCCATGCGCATCTGGCTCAAGCCCGACCGGCTGGCGGCCCTCAACGTCAGCCCGGCCCAGGTCCGGCAGGCGCTGGCGGCCAACAACTACCTGGCCGCGGTCGGCCAGACCAAGGGGGCGCTGGTCCAGGTCAACCTGACCGCCAACACCGACCTGCGCTCGGTGAAGGAGTTCCAGCAGCTGGTGATCCGGGAGCAGGCCGGGTCGCTGGTGCGGCTCGGCGACGTCGCCGACGTGGTGCTGGGCGCCGAGGACTACGACACCTCGGTGGCCTTCTCCGGCCAGACCGCCGTCTTCATCGGCATCTGGGCGCTCCCCAACGCCAACTCGCTCGACGTCATCAAGCGCATCCGCGCCGAGATGGCCTCGCTCCAGAAGGAGCTGCCGGAGCAGCTCCAGGCCCGCATCGCCTTCGACGGCACCACCTACATCCGCAGCGCCATCTCCGACGTGGTCCAGACCCTGGTGGAGACGCTGCTCATCGTGGTGCTGGTGATCTTCCTCTTCCTCGGCTCCTTCCGCTCGGTGCTGGTGCCGGTGGTGGCCATCCCGGTCTCGCTGATCGGCGCCGTCTTCCTGATGCAGATCCTCGGCTTCACCGTGAACCTGCTGACGCTGCTGGCCATCGTGCTCTCGGTCGGCCTGGTGGTCGACGACGCCATCGTGGTGGTCGAGAACGTCGAGCGGAACATCCGGCTCGGCCTGAAGCCGCTGGAGGCGGCGCTGGTCGGGGCCCGTGAGCTGGTCGGGCCCATCGTGGCCATGACCATCACCCTGGCCGCGGTCTATGCCCCCATCGCCTTCCAGGGCGGCTTGACCGGCTCGCTCTTCAGGGAGTTCGCCCTGACCCTGGCCGGGGCGGTGGCCATCTCCGGCGTGGTGGCCCTGACGCTCTCGCCCATGATGTCGGCCAAGCTGCTCAAGGAGGGGCACCAGCCGACCGGCCTGGCGGCGATGCCGGCCCAGGCCTTCGAGTGGCTCAAGGCCACCTACGCGCGCCACCTCGACGTGGCGCTGGGGATGAGGCCGATCATCTACACCGCCTGGGCGGTGGTGGCGGTGCTGGCGCTGCTCATGTTCAGCCAGTCGCCCAAGGAGCTGGCCCCGGTCGAGGACCAGGGCGTGATCTTCGGCATCGTCAACACGCCGTCCGACTCGACGCTGGAGCGGGTGGTCGCCTCCACCCGCGAGGTGAACCGGACCGTCACCGAGGTGCCGGAGGGGGCCTACACCTTCCAGGTGACGCTCCCGACAGGCGGCTTCTGGGGCCTGGCGATGAAGCCCTGGAGCGAGCGGAGGCGGAAGACCACCGCCATCCTCCCCGAGGTGAGCCAGCGGGTAGCCGCCATCCCCGGCATCCAGACCTTCCCGGTGCTGCCGCCGGCGCTTCCGGGCGGCGGCACCTTCCCGGTGGAGGTGGTGCTGGCCTCCACCGCCGAATCGACCGAGATCCTCGGCTTCGCCAGGCAGCTCCAGGAGAAGGCGGCCAAGAGCGGCTACTTCGCCTTCCCGCCGCTCATCGACGTCAAGATCGACCAGCCCCAGTCGGAGATCGTCCTCGACCGCGAGAAGGTGGCGGCCATGGGGCTGAGCCTCCAGCAGGTGGGCCAGGATCTGGCCGCCGCGGTGGGGGGGAACTTCGTCAATCGCTTCTCGGTGGCGGGGCGGAGCTACAAGGTGATTCCGCAGCTGCTGCGCACCGACCGGCTCAACCCGGACCAGCTCAAGGACCTCCACGTGGCGGGCCCGGGCGGGAAGCTGATCGCGCTCTCCTCCATCGCCACCATCCACGAGCACGTCACGCCTCGCTCGCTCAACCGCTTCCAGCAGCTCAACTCGGTCAAGGTGAGCGGCGTGGCCATCCGCCCGCTCGACGAGGCCCTCAAGTTCCTCGAGGTCGAGGCGGCCGCCATCCTCCCGGCCGGCTACACGCTCGGCTACACCGGCGAGTCGCGGCAGCTGCGCACCGAGGGGAACAAGTTCCTGCCGGCCTTCCTGCTGGCGGTGGTGCTGATCTTCCTGGTGCTGGCCGCCCAGTTCAACAGCTTCCGCGACCCGCTGGTGATCCTGGCCGGCTCGGTGCCGCTGGCCATGTTCGGAGCGCTGGCCTTCACCTTCCTGAAGATGCCCAACCCCAACATGCCGTTCTTCACCGACGGCTGGACCACCACCCTCAACATCTACTCGCAGGTGGGGCTGGTGACGCTGGTCGGGCTGGTGGCCAAGAACGGCATCCTCATCGTCGAGTTCGCCAACCGGCTCCAGGAGGGCGGCAAGGGCAAGGTGGAGGCGGTGCGCGAGGCGGCGGTGACGCGCCTGCGCCCCATCCTCATGACCAGCGTGGCCACCGTCTGCGGCCACTTCCCGCTCACCCTGGTGACCGGCCCAGGCGCCGCGGCCCGCAACAGCATCGGCCTGGTGCTGGTGGGCGGCATGGTCATCGGCACGGCCTTCACGCTCTTCTTCGTGCCGGCCATCTACGTCCTCATCGCCCGAGACCACCGGGCCGGGGCGGCCAGGGTTGCGGTCGAGGAGCCGGCGGCAGCGGCGTAGCCGGGCCGACGCAGCGTATTGGGCGCGCTGCATCCCTGCATCCTACCGGCGCCGGCGGACCCTCTGGTAGACTGCGCGCCCCCTCATGAACGACCGTTTCTTCATCGCCGCCATGCGCGCCGTCCCCAAGAGCGCCCTCTCCAGGCTGGTGGGCCGGCTCACCGACCTGCGGCTTCCCGCCGCCGTGCTGCGCCCCGCCATGCGCGGCTTCGCCCGCGTCTACGACATCGACCTGGCCGCCAGCCCTCCGCTCGAGACCTACCCGACCTTCGGCCGGTTCTTCGCCAGGCCGCTCCTCCCCGGGCTGCGCCCGGTCGATCAGGGCGCCGGCGTAGTGGTCTCCCCGGTCGACGGACGGGTCTCCGAAGCCGGCCTCGTGGCCAGCGGCCGGATGGTCCAGGCCAAGGGGATCGACTACACGGTGTCGGCGCTGCTGGGCGACGCCGAGCTGGGGCGCCGCTTCGAGGGCGGCGCCTGGACCACGCTCTACCTCTCCCCGCAGGACTACCACCGGATCCACTTTCCGCTCTCCGGGGGCATCACCGGCTGGCGCTACATCCCGGGCCAGCTCTGGCCGGTCAACGCCGCCTCGGTCGGCCAGGTGCCCGGCCTCTTCACCGTCAACGAGCGGCTGGTGACCCTGCTCGACTCGCCGCTCGGCCAGGTGGCCATCGTGGCGGTCGGGGCCACGGTGGTCGGGAGGGTTCGCGCCGCCTACGACGGCGCCGTGCCGCTCACCGACCAGCCGGGCGCCGGTGCGATGCAGCGCGGGGATTACTCGCCATCCCGGATGGTCGAGAAGGGGGCCGAGTTGGGCGCCTTCGAGATGGGCTCGACCGTCATCCTGGTCTTCGCGCCGGGGCGGGTGAAGCTCATGGCCAGGCTCCAGCCCGGGGCGCGGGTGCGGGTCGGCGAAGCCATCGGCTCCGGCGAGGTGGCGACGTGAGCGCGAAGATCAACGCCGTCAAGGGGATGAACGATCTCCTGCCCGGCGCGGTGGGGCGCTGGCAGGAGCTGGAGGCGCTGGCCCGAGAAGTCTTCGCCCTCTACGGCTACCGCGAGGTTCGCACCCCGGTGGTCGAGCCGGCCGCGCTCTACTCCCGTGGCGTCGGCGAGCAGACCGACATCGTCAGCAAGGAGATGTACGTCTTCGAGGACAAGGGGGAGGACCGGCTGGCGCTGCGCCCCGAGGGGACGGCCGGCACCATCCGCGCCTTCATCGAGCACGGCGCCTTCGTCGACGGGCCGCAGAAGTGGTTCTACATGGGGCCCATGTTCCGGCGGGAGCGGCCGCAGAAGGGGCGCTACCGGCAGTTCCACCAGATCGGCGTGGAGGCCTTTGGCATCGCCGAGCCGGCGCTCGACGCCGAGCAGATCGCCATGGTGGAGGACTGGCTCTCGCGGCTCGGCGTCAAGACCACGCTCAAGCTCAACTCGGTCGGCGACCCGGCCTGCCGGCCGGCCTATCTGGCCGACCTCACGGCCTGGCTCACCGAGCGGGCCGGCCAGCTCTGTGCCGATTGCCGGGAGCGGACCGCGAAGAACCCGCTGCGGGTCCTCGATTGCAAGGTGCCGACCTGCCAGCCGGTGCTGCAGTCCGCGCCGCGCCTGCTCGACCGGCTCTGCGATCCCTGCCGGGTCCACTTCGACGCGGTCCGCGCCGGCCTCGACGCGCTCGGCGTGGCCTACCTGGTCGAGCCGCGGCTGGTGCGCGGCCTCGACTACTACGTCCGCACCGCCTACGAGTTCACCAGCGACGCGCTCGGCGCCCAGTCGGCCGTGGCCGGCGGGGGGCGCTACGACGGCCTGGTCGAGACCCTGGGCGGGCCGCCCACGCCCGGCATCGGCTTCGCGCTCGGCGCCGAGCGGCTGGCGCTGATCCTCGAGGCGCTGGGCCGTCCCATCCCGGTGCGGCGGCCGCTGGTCTTCCTGGTCGCGGCCGACGAGGCCGGCGCCGCCGCGGTGCTCAAGCTCTCCTCCGACCTGCGCAAGGCCGGCGTGGCCTGCGATCTCGACGCCCGCGGCGGCAAGCTGGCCCGCCAGTTCAAGCAGGCGGAGCGGGTGGCGGCCCGCTTCGCGCTGGTGCTGGGAAGCGCCGAGGTGGCCGCCGGAGAGGGGAAGCTGAAGGACATGACCACGAGGCAGGAGACGCCGGTGAAGCTGGCCGGCCTGGCGGCACACCTGAGAGAGGCGGCGACGTGATGCGGTGGACCGTGACCCGGGCGCTGGCCATGCTGCTGGGCGGTGCGCTCTCGACGCAGGCCCTGGCCCAGCAGGAGGAGGCGGTGCTGTCGGGTCCGGCGCCCGCCTTCTCCCTCAAGGTGCTCAACCCGGACGTCGCCGGCCGGAACTGGCTCTCGCTCGGGGCGCTGGCTGGCGACGAGCCGGACGACGCCGGCTCCAAGGTGGTGCTGCTCAGCTTCTTCGCCTCCTGGTGCGCACCCTGCAAGAAGGAGCTGCCGCTGCTGGTCGACCTCGACACCCGCTTCCGCTCGCTCGGCCTGCGCGTCGTCGGCGTCAGCATCGACAAGGAGGAGCCCGGCATCGCCGCCGCCAAGCGGCTCATCAGCGATCACCGCGTCGCCTACCCGGTCCTCTCCGACCGGTTCAACTTCGTGGCCAGGCGCTACCTCGGCGAGCAGGCGCCGCTCCCCTCGGTCTTCCTGATCCGCCGCGACGGCACCATCCTCGCCATCGACCGCGGCTACACCAAGGATGCCAGCGCCTTCCTCCGGGCCCAGGTCGACGAGGCGCTGGGGCTGAAGCGATCGGCCGCCGCGCCCCGGGCGCCTGCCGCGCCCGCCGCGCCTGCCGTCCACAAGCCGTGATCCTGGTGCTGGCCGGGCCGACCGGCTCGGGCAAGTCGGCCCTGGCCGTCGCCTTGGCCCGGCGGGTCGGTGGCGAGATCGTCAACGCCGACTCGCAGCAGCTCTACCGGCACCTCGACGTCGGCACCGCCACGCCGAGCCCGGCCGAGCGGGCCGCGGTGCCGCACCACCTGCTCGACGTGGACGAGCCGGGGGAGGGGATGGACGCGGCCCGCTTCGTGGCCCTGGCCGACGCCGCCATCGCCGGGATCGTCTCGCGGGGCCGGCTGCCGCTGGTGGTGGGCGGCACCGGGCTCTACCTCCGGGCGTTGCTCCACGGCGTCGTCGAGGCTCCCGGGCGCGACCCGGTCCTCCGCGCCAGGCTCACGGCCGAGGCGGCGGCGCTGGGCCGGCCGGCCCTCCACGCCCGGCTGGCCACCATCGATCCGCAGGCCGCGGCCCGCATCCTCCCGAACGATCTCCTCCGCGTCATCCGGGCGCTCGAGATCGCCGCCGGAGGGCGCACCCAGTCGGAGCTGCACGCCGCCCACGCCTTCCTGCCGCAGCGCCATCGCGCCCTCTTCCTCGCGCTCGACCCGCCGCGCCAGCAGCTCAAGGCCAGCCTCGATGCCCGCGTCGAGGCGATCTTCGCCGGGGGGATCCTCGACGAGGCGCGCTGGCTCATCGACCGCTTCGGGGCCGCCCTGCCGGCGCGGCTGCCCATCGGCTACGCCGAGGCGGTGGCGGTGGTGCGCCGCGAGCTCCCGGTCAACGAGGCCATCCGACGGGTCCAGGCGGCGCATCGACAGTACGCGCGGCGCCAGGTGGTCTGGCTGAAGCGCGAGCCCGGGGTGGAGTGGCTGGCCACGCCGGTCGACGCCGAATCGCTGGCGCGGCGCGTCACCGCCTGGCGTGCGGCGCCGTGACTCATTCGGGCGACATGATATAAGGCGCACGTGCTCAAGCCCACGTTCGCCCTCGACTTCGAGCGGCCGCTGCTGGCGCTGCAGTCCAAGATTGGAGAGCTCAAGGAGCTCTCCGGCGGCGCCAAGGTCGACTTCACCGACGAGATCCTCAAGCTGGAGCGGAAGGCCCGCAAGCTTCAGGCCGAGATCTTCAGCGACCTGACCCCCTGGCAGATCGTCCAGCTGGCCCGGCATCCCAACCGGCCCTACACCCTCGACTACCTGAAGGCCCTCTTCACCGACTTCGTCGAGATCGAGGGCGATCGGCGCTTCGCCGCCGACCGCGCCATCGTCTCCGGCTTCGCCCGCTTCGACGGGGCGCCGGTGCTGGTGATGGGCCACCAGAAGGGTCGCAGCACCAAGGAGAACATGGTGCGCAACTTCGGCATGCCCCGCCCCGAGGGCTACCGCAAGGCGCGCCGCCTCTTCGACCTGGCCGAACGGTTCCGGCTGCCGGTCCTGATCTTCATCGACACCCCGGGCGCCTATCCGGGCATCGGCGCCGAGGAGCGCGGCCAGGCCGAGGCCATCGCCGTCAACCTCGAGGTGATGTCGGGGCTCTCGGTGCCGACCATCTCGACGGTGATCGGCGAGGGGGCCTCCGGCGGCGCGCTCGGGCTCGGCGTCACCAGCCGCATCCTCATGCTGCAGTACGCCTGGTACAACGTCATCTCGCCGGAGAGTTGCAGCTCGATCCTCTACCGCGACGCCGGGCAGGCCAAGAAGAGCGCCGAGGGGCTCAAGCTCACCGCCAAGGATCTCTCCGGCTTCGGCATCACCGACGAGACCGTCCAGGAGCCGCTGGGTGGCGCCCACCGCGACCACGCACTGGCGGCGCGCTACGTCGGCGAGGCCATCCGCCGTCACCTGGCCCAGCTCAAGCTGCTCTCGCCCGAGCAGATCGTCGCCGACCGCTACCGGAAGTACCGGGCCATCGGCGTCTTCACCTCGGACGAGTAGGGCGCCGACGGAGGGGCGTGATAAGACCCCGGGCCAGCCATGGCCCTCGTCCCGTCCAATGTCGCCTCGCTGACCCCGTACGTCCCCGGCAAGCCGATCGAGGAGGTCGAGCGCGAGCTCGGCATCTCCGACGTCGCCAAGCTCGCCTCCAACGAGAACCCGCTCGGACCCTCGCCGCTGGCGCTAGCCGCGGCCCGCGCGGCGGCCGCCAAGGTCAACCTCTACCCGGACGGCTCGGCCTTCCTGCTGCGCCGCGCCCTGGCCAGCCACCTCGGCGTCACCCCCGAGGAGGTCTTCGTCGGCAACGGCTCCAACGAGCTGATCGAGCTGATGGTCCGCACCTTCGTCCTCGACGGCGAGGAGGTGCTCACCTCCGCGCAGAGCTTCGTGGCCTACCGGCTGGCCGCTCAGGCCCACGGCCGCACGCTGGTGGAGGCGCCCATGAAGGCGCGCTTCCACTACGACCTGGAGGGGCTCAAGGCCCGCGCCAACTCGCGCACCAAGGTGGTCTTCCTCGCCAACCCGGACAACCCGACCGGCACCTGGTTCACCGAGCGGGAGCTGGTCCCGTTCCTCGACGCCATGCCCAAGTCGACGCTGGTGGTGCTCGACGAGGCCTACGTCGAGTACGTCGACGCGGCCGGCTACCAGGACGCGCTGGCGCTGCGCAAGCGCTACCCGAACCTGGTGATCCTCCGTACCTTCTCCAAGATCTACGGCATGGCCGGCCTGCGGCTCGGCTACGGCGTGGCCCGGCCCGAGCTGGTCGGCTTCCTCGACCGGGTGCGGGCCCCCTTCAACACCAACCTGGTGGCCCAGGCGGCCGGGGTGGCCGCGCTCGGCGACACCGCCCACGTCGAGGCGGGCCGCGCGCTGGTCCGCGAGGAGCGGCCCAGGCTGGAGGCCGGCTTGAAGGCGCTCGGCGCCACCGTGGCCCCGTCGCAGGGCAACTTCCTGCTGGCTGACTTCCCCGGCAAGGTCGGCCAGGCGCTCTTCGAGAAGCTGCTGCGCGAGGGGCTGGTGGTCCGGCCGGTGGCCGGCTATGGCTTCCCGTCGGCGCTGCGCTTCACGGTCGGGCTCCCGGCCGAGAACACCCGCCTGCTGGCGGCGCTGGCCCGGGTGCTGGCGGCATGACCGGACGCCCCTTCATCGTGGCCATCGACGGCCCGGCCGGCGCTGGCAAGTCGAGCGCCTCGCGCCTGCTGGCGGCCCGGCTCGGCTTCGCGCTGGTCGACACCGGGGCCATCTACCGGACCGTGGCGCTGGCGGCCAGCCGCCAGGGGATCGCCTTCGACGACGACGCCCGGCTCGCCGCGCTGATCCCGACGCTGCAGATCCGCTTCGCCCCCCCGGCGGCGCCCGGCGGCGCCCAGCAGGTGCTGCTCGGAGGCGAGGAGGTCACCCAGGCCATCCGCACCCCGCCCATGTCGCTGGGGGCCAGCGCCGTCTCGGCGCGGCCGGTGGTGCGCGACGGCCTGCTCGAGCTGCAGCGGCGGCTCGCCCTGGCGCCGGAGAACCGCGGCGCGGTGCTCGAGGGTCGCGACATCGGCACGGTGGTCTTCCCCGACGCCGACCTGAAGATCTTCCTGACCGCGAGCGAGCGGCAGCGCGCCCAGCGGCGCTTCGCCGAGCTGCAGCAGAAGGGCGATCCCTCCACGCTGGAGCAGGTGCTCGAGGACCAGCGCCGGCGCGACAGGAACGACAGCGAGCGGGCCGTGGCGCCGCTCAAGCCTGCCGCCGACGCCCGCATCCTCGACTCCTCCGAGCTCGACCTGGCCTGGGTGGTGGCGGCCCTGGCCGGCGAGGTCGAGGCCCGTCTCTCGGCACGGGGGTCGCGGAAGTGACCGAGCTGCCGAGCGGCGCCCGCGCGTGCGGGACCTGCCGGCTCTGGCGCCACATCGCCGACGACGAGCGGGGCCCGGTCGGCCCCTGCCGGCTGCTGGTCCGCCTCGGCGATCTGCCGGCCAGCGCGCCGCCCTGCGAGCGCTACCTGGCCCGCGACGCCGCGGTGCCGAGCGCCCTGCCGCCCGAGCCTGAGCGGCAGCGCCGCACCGCCCCGGTGCGCCCGGTGCTGGTCCACCGGCCCGGTGAGCCCCACCCGGTCACCACCTACGTCCAATCGAGCCGGCCCGCGCCGGCGCTCACCCCGCTGCCCGAGGAGCTGACCGACATGACCCGCGAAGAGTTCGCCCAGGCCATCCGCGACGTGCTGCAGGAGGAGACCGCCGAGGTCAAGCTCGCCAACAAGTGGGAGGGTGGCAGCATCATCCTCAAGCCTGGCGACCCGGCGGCGCAGTCGAAGGAGATCCCCCTCGACGCCCTGCTCCACAAGGTGGTGATG
>JANYBC010000160.1 GCA_025360965.1 Anaeromyxobacter sp.
CCTTGGCCGCCAGCACCAGCAGGTCGCGCGGCCGGGTGAAGCCGACGTAGAGCACGCGTAGCCGCTCGCGGTGATCGGAGAGCGCCGCCTTCTCGGCCTCGGGCGTCAACGCCGCAGCGCCGGCCAGCGCCAGCCCCTTGCTCATCCCGCCATAGGGCCAGGGCCACCAGCGGATCCAGCGCCCGGCCAGCGGCGTGTTGAAGTCGAAGGCCGGCGCCCCCTCGACCACCACGTCGAAGGCGCCGCGCGACCTGGCGTGGTCGAGCTGAGAGAGGACCACCACGGGCCACTCGAGCCCCTTGGCCTTGTGCCAAGTGACCACCGAGACGGCGTCCTCGGAGCTCGGCGCCGCCTGCTTGCCGGCCTCGGCGTCGTCGCCCAGCCCGGCCAGGTGCTCTACCAGTCCGAGCATGGTCGCAGCGCTCTTCTGCGCGTCGCAGAGCTGCTCGTAGGCCTGCGCCTCGGCACGGAGCGCCTCCAGGTTGGCGAGCCGCTGCCCCGGCTCGGGCCAGGCCCGGACCAGGTCGGGGAGACCGGCGGTCCGGATCGCCAGGTCGAGCGCCTGCGCAGGCGAGAGCCGCCGGGCGGCCGGACCGACGCGCCGGAGTCCAGCGATGCGCGGGTCGTCCTCGAAAGCTGGCGGCAGCTGCGGCTTGCGCTCCTGCTTCTTCTCGGCCGCCTCCACCGCCTTGCGCCAGGCAGAGACCTCCAGCAAACGCCGCGAGAGCCAGGCGTCAGGGTCGCCCACAGCGGCGCCGCCGAGCCAGCCGACCTGGAGCGCGGCCACACCGTCCTGCGGGTCGGCCAGCAGCGCCAGCGCTGCGCGGGCCAGCACGCCCTCCGGCGTCAGCGTCACCCCGGCCAGCGAGACCTTGGCGGCGATGCCGAGCGCCCGGAGCGCCGCGGCGATCTCCTGGCAGCGCTTGTTGGAGCGGGCCAGGATGGCCACGTCGCGCGCGGTGGCGGGGCGGAGCGGCTCGACCTCGCCGGTGCCGCGCTCGCGGACCAGCGGCGGCTTTTCCAGCAACTCGGCCACGCCAGCGGCCAACGCGTTGGCCTCGGAGGCCGTCACCTTCACGCCGTTTCGCTCCTCGTTGCCACCCGCCCAGCTCCAGCACTCGAAGGCCGGCTGCTTATTGAAAGGCTTCGGGTCGGGCTTGGCCGCCGTCAGCCGCACCTGCTCGGGCGGGAAGCCGTGCGGGCCGAGGGCTGCGGCGAAGAGGTCGGAGGTGAGCGCCACCAGGTCCTTCCGCGAGCGCCAGGACATGGCGAGGATGTCGGGCGTGCGCCCGGCCAGCGCCTTGTCGGCCGCGGCGGCCATCAGCTCGGGGTCGGTCCCCTGGAAGGCGAAGATCGCCTGCTTGCGGTCGCCGACCCATACCGACCGTTTGGCGAGATCGCTCAGCGCGCTGACCACCGCCAGTTGCAGGGGCGAGGTGTCCTGGAACTCGTCGACCAGCACCAGGTCGAGCCGGCTCCCCAGCGCCGCCTGCACCGCTGGGCGGGCCAGCAGTTCACGGGCCTGGGCCAGCATGTCGCCGAAGTCGATGACGCTGGCGGTCGACTTCTCCTGCACGAAGGTGACGAGCGCCCTACCGGCCAGCTCGAAGAGGGCGCCCTGCATGCCGAGCACATCGTCGTGGAAGGCGCCGCAGGAGGCGTGCTGGTAGGCCAGGTCGACGAAGTCGCCCGACTGGGCCAGCAGCTTCTTCATGTCGACGGCGGCGGCGAACTGGAACTGGTCCTTCCAGGATGGGGTGAGGCCGCGGGCAAAGGTCGCACCGATCGCGCGGCCGGCTGCGGCGCGGTCCTTGGACGCCTGCTGGGTGGTGGCGGCCGTCTGGGCGTCGAGCGTCGGCTGGAGCTTGGCGTGGGCCGCCTTGAGCTTCTTGAGATAGGTCGGCCCGTCGATGCTCGGCTTGCCGAGCAGCTTCTGCATGGTGTCGCGGCTCAGCACGGCGGAGCGCTGGAGCGCCGCCTGGTCCATGCCGTTGCTCCGCGCCGCGTCGACGATGGAGAGCAGGACCTTCTTCCAGTCCTCCAGCTCGAGCCGGCGGGCCAGCTCGTTCAGGTCGGTGCTCCGCCCGGCCAGCACCGAAGAGAGGGCCACGTCGAAGAGCCGCTTCCGCTCCGACTCCGGGATCGGCTCGAGGTACGGGGAGATGCCGGCCTCCAGCGAGAACTCGCGCAGCAGCCGCTGGCAGACCGAGTGGATGGTGCCGATGTAGCCGTCGCGGACGCGCCCGGCCAGGTCGGGCCGTCCCGCCTCGAGCAGCTTGGCACGGATGCGGCTCTCCAGCTCGCCGGCCGCCTTGACGGTGTAGGTGATGGCGACCACGCCCTCGGGGCGGGCGCTGCCGTCGAGGAGGGCCTTGGCGAGGTCGCCGGTGAGCCGGTAGGTCTTGCCGGTCCCGGCGCTGGCGCTGACCACGTCGATCTTCATGACGCCACCTCCTCGTCGACCGGGGCCGGCGGCACGCAGAGCGCCTGGTAGTCGCAGAAGCCGCAGGGCGGCGGCCGGTAGGCGAGCGAGTCCTCCTCCGGTGGCGGACCCGCGGCGGCTGTGACGGCCGGCTGCCACTCGAGCTTCTCGCTGAGCACCGGCAGGACGCCCTTGGCCAGCACCTTCTTCCAGTACTTGAACCCTACGGCCGAGCCGTCGAGCGTGGCCTGCGAGCCTGGACCCTCCACGACGGTGGCGCCGGCGAAGGCCTGCGGCTCGGTGGTGAGGAGTCGGCCGTCTTCGAGGATGAAGAAGCCGGAAGGCGGCATGGCCGCGCCACCCTTCTTGAGCATCGAGGCGTAGAGGGCCGTCTGCAGCCCGTGGCCAGACTCCAGCTCCGCCTGCCGGTAGTCGAGACCAGAGAGCTTCAGGTCGATGAGCGCCTCCACCCCCTTCTTCTCGACCACCAGGTCGACGTAGCCGGAGGCCGGGAGCCCGGCGAAGGTGCCCGTCACCGCCCGCTCGGCGTCGACCGGCTTCCAACCAGACTTCTGGAGCAGCTCCAACAGCGAGACGGCCGCGCTGGCCACCAGCGTGCGGGCCCGGTCGCACTCCACCTCGCCGCCGCGACGGACCAGCGGCGCCGCCTCGAGCCCGACCCGGGCGTCGAAGGCCTTCTCGGCCCAGTCGCGTGCGTCGGCCGCCCTGGCCTTCACGAAGTCGAGCTTCTCGGGGCCGCAGAGCATCGCCTGCAGGATGGCGTGGGCGAAGGTGCCGAGCAGTTGGTTGCCCTCGGGCAGGCTGACGCCACCGCCGGGGGTGAGCTTGGCGGCGTAGTGGAGCGCCCACTTGAAGGGGCAGCCGAGGTAGGCCTCGAGCGCCGAGGCGGAGAGGCTGGCCATCGGCGCCACGGTCGCGGCAGGAACCTTCCAGGCAGGACGCTGCGCCATCAGCTCCTGCGGCGCGACGCTGGCGGTGGCCGCCTTCCAGGGGCCGGCAGCTTTGGCGCGGAGCAACTGCTCCGAGCCGACGGTGCAGGCTGCGAGCGCGCCGTCGGCGACGCGCGTCGAGAGCTCGTCGAAGAAGGCGTGGGGCGGGACCGGGTCGGCGCCGGCGAGCCGCCAGCGGACCAGGGTGACCCGCTCGCGGGCGGCCAGCAGCGGCTGCCGCCAGCCCTCGGCCTCGATGGCGCGCCGTGCACCGGGGGCGGGCAGGGTGACGCCGGCCGCGATCAGCGCGCCGTGCTCGGTGGCGGTCCAAGGCTCCGGCGCGGGGCTCGGGTCGGCGTCGAGGACGAAGCCCCACCAGACCACCTCGGCGCACGGGGTGGTGACGCCGCTCGGTGACGAGGCGAGCGCGGGGCGGCCAGCCTCTCCAGTGAAGGCGGCCAGGTCGGAGCCGTTGCCGACCGCCAGGCCGTGGAGCTGCAGCAGCGCCTGCTGCGAGAGCCGCTCGGTGGCCGGGCGGGCGATGAGCAGCTGCTGCAGCGTCCTCGCAACCGCGGCGGCGTGGGCCCAGAGCGAGGCGTCGTCGTCCGCGTCGGTCTCGTCGAGCTCCTCCGTGGCACCCTTCACCTTGCCTCCGGCCCAGGTGGCGAGCACCGAGCAGAGCGCCGCCGCCTTGGCCACCGGGATCCCTTCGACCGGGTCGAACAGGTCGCCGCCGAACCAGCTCTCGATGCCGGCGCGCAGCGCGGCGCCGGCCGCTTCGGCTTCGGGGGCCTTGTCGCCACGCTCGGTGGCGCAGCGCACCTCGTCGGTGACCGACGCCTCGATGGCCGCCAGCCACTTCGGGCTTCCGAGGCCGGGCGTCTGGGTGAGGGCGCCCAGCAGCTTTCGACGGGCGTGGCCGGCCAGCGGCGCGCCGGGAAGCAGCAGCAGCTCGGCGGCGCGGAACGGATCCTGAGGCTTGAAGGCGAGCGTGAGCCGGAGCGGGAGGACCTGCAGGTGCGGGCGCAGGTGAGAGGAGGAAGAGAGCCCGAGCGTCGGGAGCCCCTGGCGCGCCAGGGCGGTGTCGAAGGTGGCCGGTTCGGTCGGCACCACGAAGGTGGCGTCGGCGAGCGGGCGGGTGCGGGCGTAGGAGGCGGCCAGCTCGGCCGCTTCGAGCGGCGTGTCGGCCTCGAGCAGCAAAAGCGTGCCGTCGCCCTTCAGCGCCGGCCGGTCGGCCTTGGGGTCGAGCAGGGCGCGCTGGACGGCGCCGAGGTCGCTCGTTGCCGGGGCGAGCGCCGACGGGGCGGGTGGATCGATCACCTGCGCGCCGGCGGTGGCGAGCGCGGCGATGAGCTGCTGAAAGAGCGGCTGGAAGGCGTGGCGCGGTGAGACCAGCTCGACGCGGAGCGGGTAGGGGAGCGTGCCGATGGCGCCGAGACCGTCGATCAGCTCGCGGACCAGCTCGGGGATGCCCGCCGGGAAGCGCAGGTCGAGCTGCTCCAGCGCCGAGAGGTCGGCCAGGCGGTTGCTGCCGCCGAGCGTCCGGCCGTCCCAGCCAGACATCCGCAGGTCATCGCGGAGCGCCAGCAGGAAGCGGGCGACGCCGAACGGATCCTGCTTGCGGGAGGCCGAGTAGCAGCGGGTGAGGTCGTCGTGCTGGTCGAGCCGCTGGGTCCAGGCGGCCAGCCGGTCGGGTGGGTCAGCCGGCTCGGCCGGGATGCCGAGGATGCGGCCGATGCGCCTGGCCAGGCCGAGCGGACCGACCGGCTCGAAGCCGGAGCGGGCCTCGCCGGGCGCCAGGCGGTGACGCCAGGCCGTGCCGCCGTCGTGGGCGGAGAGAAGAAGGGTCAGCATGGCGGGTGGCTCCCGGACTGAGAGAAGAGAGCATACGGGAGAGACGGACGCGGCGCTGTCCACCGTTCATGTGCGCGGCCGAGCGCCTGACCGGCGTCAATTGAGGAGCGCGCCCTTGGGCAGATGGCAGCGCGCCATGAACGGGCACTCGTAGGGCGCTTCGCAGTGAGCCCCGGGCTCGACCAGCGGCAGGTCTCCGGTGAGGGCCTCGCGCATTCGGGCGATCTGGGCCGGGACCTGGGCCAGGAACGCCTCGACCTCGGCCGACACGTCGACACGGGCGAAACGCTCCTCACCCGCGGCGCAGTTGCGGTCGCGGACGAGGTGCATCACCTCGGCCCGGCGAACGTCGATGCCGGCCGCTTTGGCGACGTGGACCTGGATGGCCACGTCCGGGATGAACTGCGGCTTGACGCTGAAGGTCGACTTGACCTCGACGAGCGCGAAGCCGGCCTCAAGCCGCTCGAGCACGTCGATGGCGGAGAACAGGCCATCGACCGAGAAGCTGGCCTCGAAGATGGCCGGTGTCCCGCTCGCCAGCGCGGCGCTGGTTGCCTTGCACATCTTCGCGACGTCCCAGTGCTCGGCCTCGATCAGGACGCCGCCCGGGAAGGCCGCCTGCGCCAGCTCGCCGATGCGGTGGCCGCGGTCGAAGACGGCCTGCAGATCGGGCGGCGAGACCAGCTCGGGGGCGTCCGGCTCGCGGACGCGCCACCAGAGCTGGCGGACGCATTGGAGGCCGGTGCAGAAGCGGGACTTGGAGAGGCGGGGCTGAATCACGTTCTTAGTATGGAGAGGGGACGGACATGATTCCTACGCCGGGGCCGAGACGACAAGGCTGCGAACGCCGTGAAGCGGTAGCTCCATGGTCGCCTCGTCCTCTCGCCCGTCTGCAGATGCGCCCCATTGCTCGACGCGCCAGTCGCTCCGGTGATGGCAGAAGGCAATGCAGAGCCCAGTGAAGCGCCGACCCTCCGCCTGTGATTTCGCGGCGTAGGTCTCCAACTTCTTCTTGTCCTTGTCGAAGTGGTAGCCGGTCTTCGTGTCTGCCTGCCAGAGCTTGAGCTCCACGGCGACACGTACAGGCTGCGACCAAGCCTTCAGTTCAGGGTAGGTCTCCACCCCGAGAACCGCGATGTCGAAGAGCAGCTCTCCCGGATACTCCATCTTGACTGGGTTGAGTCGGAGGGCCGTACGGTTCAAGAAGCCCGGTAGGCCCTTCTTGTCGGGACTCCAAGTGATCGTGGAACCGGCGAGCCGATCGAACAGCCGGGCGAACAGAAGCGCTTGGACATCGCATTCAAAGAGGAAGCTCTCGGGCTGCGCCCGGAAGGTCTCCGCGACGTTACGAACCGCGAAAGCCACGGCGTCCAGGTAGCGGCGCTCTCGTTCTAGGTTAGCTTCCATGTCGATGCCCCTTGGTGTCGAGAAACGTCGCTATCGTCGGACTATACGTGGGACTGTCAGCGCGGGCGATCGCCTCCCTCGCCGTGTTCAAGTGGATCTCCAGCACCGCCGGGATCGAGCCGTCGTCTTCCTGCTGGTACCCACCCGCGAGGTTCCAGGCGACCGGTACGCCGAGGCGGGCCAGCCCCTGGAAGACGATCGAGTCGCGGACCCGCAGGTCCTCGGTGGTGAGGAAGCCGCCCAGCGGGTCGTCGATGTGCGGGTCGGCGCCGGCATGGTAGAGGACCAGGTCGCAGCTGGCCGCCTCCTCGACCTCTCGCTCCGGCCGCACGAAGAACTCGGCTGCCTGCGAGGGCTCGCGGTAGTCGATCCCGGCCGAGAAGTGCTGGGTCCAGCCCTGGGCGTCGAGCACGTCGATGATGCTGGAGGTGCCGTCGCCCCAGTGCATGTCGCAGTCGATGATCCCCACCCGCTCGACCAGCCCCTACTGGTACGGCACCACCGCCGCCAGCATCAGCCCGTTGAAGGTGCAGTAGCCGCCCCCCGCGGCGTGTAGAAGACCGGCAGGCGGCGGCTCATGTCCGCCACCCTACCAGCGCCTCGAGCGCCGGCGGGCGACGCCGCTGCCCGAAGGCCGAGCGTCGGGATCGGGCCGGGTGGGCGGGGTCGGCGACTTGCCGAAGGAGTCGTCCATGTCCTGCTGCGCCTTGGTGGAGACCTTCTTGCCCATCTCGCGGAGCCGCATCCCGGCCTCGCCATCCAGGGCGCTGGTGGCGCCGCGCCTGAGGCCGGCCTGCATGCTCTTGCGGTAGGAGCCGCTCCCCTCGTAGGCGGAGGCGCTGCGCAGCTTGCTGGTCATGGCCCGGGCGGCCCTCGCCTCGTCGTCGTGGCCGCGGGCCTCGAGGCTCGCAGCAGCTCGGCCTGGGCGATGATGATGTCGAGTTCGGGGTGGGGCCGGGAGCGTACCAGCCGGGTCTCGACCCGGGCCGTCTCGACGGCGTGGGAGAAGCGCCCCTCCTCGGCCAGGAGGTCGTCCATGCGCAGGACCAGCTCGCCGGCCTGCTGCCTGACGTCGACGTCGGAGAGGACCGAGCGGATCACGACGCCGGGCGCCGGGACGATCTTCACCTCGAGGTCGGTGGCGTAGGTGGAGAGCAGGCCGCCCAGCTCGCGGGCGAAGGCGCTGGAGGCGTCGTCCGGCGTGGCCACGAAGGCGTAGTTGCCGGCGCCGCGAAGGGCGAGGTCGGAGAGCAGCTCCTGGTCGGCATCCTGGCCGTAGCCGAAGGCTGAGAGCGTGGCCCGGCCGCGGTGGGCGTCGAGCAGCGGCAGCAGCTGCGCCGAGTTGGTGGCGCCGCCGGCGTTGGCGTGGCCGTCGGTGAAGAGGATGACCCGGACCAGCATCCCCTCGGGCAGGGCCGGGAGGTTGCCGAGCTCGAGGCCGGCCAGCATGCCGCCCGCGAGGTTGGTGTTGCCGTCCACGCGCAGGTCGCCGACGCGCAGTTTCAGGTCGAGCCGGAGATGTCGACCACCGGGATGACGCAGACCGGCGGCCGCTCGGCCTTCTCAGCCAGTGGTGGCGCCAGGAAGGAGACGACCAGGTGGGTCTTGATCGACGCGTCGAAGCAGAAGGACTCGGAGGCGAGCTGAGCGACGATCTTCATTGCCCGAGAGTACGGAGGAGACGGACATGGGCCGGATCACGCCACCGACTGCAAGAACTCCACCGCCCGGTCGAGGGCGTCAGCGTCCTTGAGGACGCGGTAGACGGCCAGCGCCCCACCGGGATCGGTCGCGCGGCGGGCCGCCTCCTCGCCGCGGCGGTCCTCGACGTTGTGCAAGGTGACGGTCAGCAGCGCCACCTCCAGCGTCAGCGGGGCGATGCCGCGGTGGAGGCCGAGGCCGATCACCTTGCCGGCGCTCCGGGCGCCGTGGAAGTAGTCGCCGCCGTCGTCGTTGGCAGCCGCCAGCACCGCGAAGTCGGGCGCCATGGCGTAGGTGCCCAACCGGTAGCAGAGCGTGCTGGGGAGACTGTTCCCGGCGTGAGGTCGTGGTGAGGGCGGTGGTGGATGCGCCCCACTCACCTGGCACCATCGAGATCCTCAAGGAGCGCGCCCACCAGCAACTCCTCGGGCACGCTTCTTCCCCTGCGCACCAGCGCCTCGGTGAGACCCGGGTCCCAGGCCGCCGGGACCGGCGGACCTTCGAGCACCGGGCCTTCCTTCCCGGCGCCCAGCGCGGCCTCGTAGTCGAGGAGGCTGAACCGCCACGGCTGGGCCGCCGTCGAGGCCATGATCCGCCCGGCGATGCGGAGTCCGGCCCAGTCGAAGTCGGCTCGGACCCTGATCCTGGCGCCAGACCGGTGCAGTCCCTGGAGGAGCTGCGAGGCGGCGGTGGACGGAACGCCCTCGAGGCAGATGGTGGCCGCCGTCCGCCGCCCCAGGGCGGAGGCTGCTGCCGCGAGGACCGCCGGGTTCTCGCAGACGAACACCACCGTCCCCGGCGAGACCTCCAGGTTCGCGCCGCCGAGCTCACGCAACGTGATGCGGCGGGGCTCGCCGTCCTCGGCGCTTTCGCGCAGGTGGCGCGCCAGCCTGGCCGAGCCCGCCGGCCGAAGCCCAAGCACGAGCACGTCCGAGGAGAGCGGGTCGCGGTCGATGCCGACCTCGCGGAGGAGCGCCCGCCGGCCGGCCGCCGCCGCTGGCACCGTGGGCCAGCCGGCCACGGTCGCCGCCGCCCGGAGGAACAGGGGAGAGAGAGGCCGCCCTGCGTCGAGCGCGTGCGGGTCGCCGGTCACCTCGGCCGCCACGACCTGGAGCAGCACGCCGGTGGACGGAAGTCGCAGCGCCACGCCGATGGCCTGTCCGAGCAGGGAGGCCTCGGCGCCTGGTGCTCCCCTCGCCGCGCGCGCCACCGCGCCCGAGGTGCGAAGGCCATCGAGCCAGGGGAGGAGATCCGCTCGCCCAGCCAGGTCTAGCCGCTGGCGGGCCTCCGCCCAGCGCGCTTCCACGACGGCCCCAGCCTGCGCTCGCTCGGCCCGCCTGTCCCCGAGTGGTCCACCCAGGATGGTCAGCGCATCGAGGAGGGAGACCCCGGCCGCGCTCCCCGCGATGGCCGCGTCGAGGTCGGAGAGCGAGAGCTTCCATGGCCCGGCGGGCACCTGGGGCCACCCGAGCAGCCCCGCCACGGCGACCCGCTCCGCCTCATCGAGGTCCGCCAGCGTGAAGGATCGGGCCTCCTCGCCATCCTCCTCCAGCCGTCTGCGCGCCGCCGCCAGGAGCTTCCGGTAGCCAGGCCCGCCCAGGAGCCGGCCGATCCGCTGGCCGTCCCCGGTGCTCACGACTCCTCCACCAAGGTGCGCTCCTTGCCGTCCCAGACGAACCACTCGGCGTGGACGCCGCGGTGCCCCGGAGCGCGAGAGAGGTGGTAGGTGGAGAGGCCGTCGAGCTCGGCGTAGAAGCCCCACTCCTCGAAGGAGGTCATGAGGAAGTCGAGGTCGAACTCGGCCAGGAGCCCCATGAGGCGGCCGCGGGTGGGCCGGTCGATGCCGGCGAACGCCTCGTCGAGCGCCACCAGCCTGGGTGCGGTGGGTCCCGCCGAGTCGTAGAAGGCCGAGGCGGCCGCGAAGAGCGGCAGGTGGAGCATCACCGCCTTCTTGCCGCCCGAGCCGGCGCCGTGCGCCTTGCGGGTGAGGGCGGTCCAAGGCCGCCCGGGCTCTCGGTGTTCGACCTGGAAGCGGTGCCACCTGCGGTAGTCGAGCACCTCGAGGAGCCGCTCCTGCATCGACCGTTCGCTCGCCGCGTCCCGGGCCTGGGCCAGGCGGCGCTCCAGGAACTGCCGCAGGGACCGCCGGTTGGACTCGGAGAGCAGGTGCCCGGACACGAAGAAGAGCGGGACGGCCGCACGGGCATCGGCCTGCTCGCCTGCATCGTCCAGCCCCCAAGCGAGCCGCACCTGGGCCCCCGCCGCCGTGGTGCGCGACTCGAGCGCCTGGTTCATCCGGTCGACCAGCGCCTTGGCCTGGCGCAGCCGGGAGGCCAGGTGGTCGTGCGCCTCGCCGGAAAGGAACTGCTCCAGCAGGCCGGACTCCTGCTCCCCGAGGAGCGTGGTCCGCGCGACCAGCTCCGCCTCGAGTTCCTGGAGCAGCTCGAGGGCCGGGCGAGTGCGCCCGTTCCAGGTGAAGGCGTAGGTCAGGACGTCGGCAGATCGCGACGGGACCACGCGCGCGCCGGCCGGGAGCTGCCGCTCCAGCTCACTGGCGTCGCGCATCAGCCGGTCCTCGGCCCGCTCCCGCTCCTCGGGCGAGCTGCCCGCCTCGACCGAGCCATCCACCCGGCGCGCCTCCTCGAGCGTGGCGGTGTAGCTCCAAGTCTCCGGTTGCTCGGCCGGGGGCAGTCCGGCCGCAGCGAGGAGCCCGGCTCCGGCCTGGCTCCGGAAGACCCGCGCACCGGACTGGCGCTCCTCCTCGGTCCGGGTCACGCCTGCCTCCGCCTGCTCCGCCTCGGCCTTGCGCGCACCAGCCAGCTCGTCGAGCCGGCTCTTGTCGGCGCTGGCCCGCGCCCGGTCTCTCCGGGCGGCGTCGACACCCGCTCGTGCCTCGGCGAGGGTGGAGAGGAGCGACGCCCTGGCCGCCCCGGACGTCTCGCGGAGTGCCCCCGCCCGCGCCTCGGCCCGGACGGATTCCTCGCGGGCGCGGTCGACGTCGGCTCTCGATGCGTGCGCGCGCCGGATCGCCTCTGCGGCTGCCGCCTCTGCGCTCAACGCCGTCGCCTGCGCCCTGGACTGGGCACCGACCGCCTGCACCAGCGCCTCGCCGGCCCGGACCCAGGCGCGGGTGACCTCGGCCAGCCGCTCCGGATCCCTCGCGAAGGCGCCGACTCCACCGGCACCCGCCTCGGCGTCCAGGGACCTGGACGCACGGGTGGCCGCCTCGGCCGTTGCCGCGGCGCTCCGCTCGGCCTCACCGACCTGGGCCCTGGCCCCGGTCAGCGCTTCCGAGCGCACCTCGCAGCGAACTCGCGCCTCATCGAGAGGCTTGGTGGAAGGCAGCGCCGCCAGCTCACCGGCAAGCGAGGCCAGCGAATGCAGGGCGCTGCGCTCCTCGCCCTCGGCGGCGTTCTGCTGGAGCGTCAGCGCCGCGAGCCGCGCGTCGAGGAGGGCAATGCGTCGTGCCCGCTCCAGCTCGCGCGCCGTGGCGCCGACGTAGGACGGCGCGGCCTTGCTCCAGGAGCCGCGGAGCGGTCCCACCCGCCAGCGCCCGTCGGCCGAGACCCAGCAGCTTCCGGGGGGCTCCTCTCCAACCTCGGCATGCCCGATAGTCTGGAGGGCCCGGCGCGCCGCCTCCACCCCGACCTCGCCGGCCTCCACGGGCACGAGCAGGTCGGCCAGGGTCCGCCCCCCGGCCGGCGGCCCCTGGAGCAGGACATCCTCGGTCCGCGGGTCGAGCAGCTCGCCGTCGGGCGTCACCCAGCCATCCAGCAGCCCGGAGGCCTCCAGCGCAGCCTCGAGCCCGGCCTCCTGGCCGGCGCAGCCAGGCCCGAAGTCGCAGAGCAGGTAGAGCGGTGCCCCAGCCCGTGGCGCCGGGCGGGCCGGTCTCCAGTGAGGCGCCGGGGGCGTCGGGTGCGGGGCGCTCATCAGCCCCTCGCGCTCCACCGAGAGGGCCTCGACCTCGGCTCGCACCGCCGAGGCTCGGCTGGCGGCGCCGGCCCGGTCGGAGGCGAGCTCCATCCGGCGAAGGTCGGCCTGGGCACCAACCGCCGCGTTGAATGCCGCAGCCTGCGCAGGTCCTTCAGCTTCCCCCGGATCCGGGAGGAGCAACACGGGGAGCACCTCGAGCCGGGCGCGCCAGACTTCGGCCGCCACACGCCAGGCCTCCAAGCTGGCGGCGTCCTCAACCTCGGCCGCCCGGAGCGCGGCGGCGGCCACGCGAACCTCCTCCTCCCGCTGGCGGAGCCGCTCCTCCGCCAGCCGGTGCGCCGCCTGGGCTCGCAGGAACTCGCGGTGAAGGGCACGGAGCCGTTCGAGAAGCGCCTCTCGACTGGCCGCTAGCGCGTCGAGCGCCGTCCGCAACGCTCCCGGCTCCAGCCCGTCAACCAGGGCGTCGAGCGCCGAGTGGTCCGCCGCCATCGCCGCGGACCCTGCGAGGCGGTGAGCCTCGGCCCGGGCCCGGGCGCCCTCGGCGGCGAGCTGTCGGACCTCGACCTCGAGGCGGGCTCGCTCGGCCAGCGCCCCGCTCTCGGCCCGGGCGTCCTCGTCGCGGCGCCCCTCGGCGGCGGCGAGCCGGGTGGCCACCGCGCGCATCTCCTGCTCGGCCTGGTCGAGATCACGCGCGGCCCGGTACTCGTCTGAGCCCTCGAGCACCCTGATCCGGTCCTGGAGCGCCAGCTCCTGGCCGTCGAGCTCGGCCAGGCGCCGCTCGAGCGAGGTGCGCTCCGCGTCAATGGCGTCCCGCTCGGTCACCTTGTCCCGGGCCACGGAACGCGCACGCTGGCAGGCGCTCTCGGCGCGGGTCAGCCCCAGCGCCAGGGCCTTGGCGACCGTCCGGGCGTAGGCACGGTAGACGCCCTCGAAGCGGCGCAGCTTGCGCAGGTTCTCGGCCAGGCTCTCTAGCTCGGCCCGGTGGTGGTCCAGCCGCTCGAAGCCCTCGGCGATGGGCCCGAGCAGCCGCCCGTCGAGGGGTGGCAGGGCGGCGGAGAGGAAGCCGGAGAGCTGGTCGAGGTCGAGCCCCTTGGAGAGCTGCGGACGACGGAGCGCCAGGAGCGTGTTGACCAGCGCCGAGTACTGCTCCTCCGGGACGCCGAAGAGCCGCGCGTTCACGGCGCGACGGTAGTCGGCGTGCCGTTCGAAGACCTGGCCCGCGGCGCCGATGGCCTCCTCCAGGGCGGCCCTGGTCAGCGGCCGCCGGGTCTCGTCGAGCAGCGAGAGCTCCTGGTCCGGACGCTGCGAGGTCAGGAAGAACCAGTCGTCGAGTTCGGTGCTGCCGCGGCGAGCCTTGAGCCCGGCGCCGAGCGTGCAGTAGGTGGCCCGGTCCCCGTCCAGCCGCCCGAACTCGATCCAGACGTAGCCGACTCGGAGCTGGGTCTCGGGGTTGGCGTCGTTGATGAGGTTCCAGCGCATCGGCCTGGAGGCCGTGCCGAACGGGTCGAGCCGCTGCGGTGAGAGATCGGCGTCGAGCAGGAGCGGGAAGAGCAGCTCCATCGCCTTGGTCTTGCCTGCCTCGTTCTGGCCGCGCAGGAGGAGCCGGCCGCGAGAGAAGACGAATCTCCGGTCGTCGTACTCCCAGACGTTCTGGATGCCAGCGCGCAGGGGCGTCCAGCGTTCCCGGAGCGGGTGCGGCAGCGAGGGAGGCGGCTGGATGGTGGAGTGGCTCACGGGTTGCTCCTATGGGGTCGTCGCCGGCGCGAACCGCGCCGCGGCGGGCCGCGCCTGCCAACCTGCATCGGTGCGCGCGGCGAGGCCGAAGCCCTCGAGGACGGCCAGCGCCTCGCAGGCGAGCCGGCTCGAGCCGGCCGGCCCTGGCTCGTGCTCCTTCGACCAGCGCTCGGCGTGCTCGGCGCGGAGCGCCGTGACCCGGTCGAGGACCTCCGGCCAGTCCACGCCTGGCGAGCCATGCCCAGCCACCCTGGCCGCCCGTGCGCGATCAGCGAGCCACTCGCACAGCAGGAGCGCCGCGTGCTTCACGGTGGAGTTCCCCTCCGGGAACGTGGTGTCGGTCAGGGTGCCTTCCGCATCCACGGCCGCCAACCCCTCGGCCCGACGTTCGATCGTCATCCCCACGTCCTGCTCCAGTCGCTCGTAGAGGAAGGCGCTGCCATGCTCCAGCCAGGCCTGGACCCCCGGATCGAGGTCCTGGTAGTAGACGACCGGGTCGTCGAGGAGCGCTCGGAAGATGGCCTGGCGGGCGCGGTGCCGTTCGCCTTCCTCCGTCTTCGGACGCTCCTCCTCCGCCATGCGGGTCGGGCTGCCAGCCAGCGAAGGCGGCAGCGGCGCCGCGAGCAAGTGGCCGAGGAGCCGCTCGCGCACGTCGTAGAGCGCGTCCCCCTCGGCCCGGCGTGCGTAGGACTCGGCGTCCCCGTCGCGCAGCACCAGCAGCCCGAGCCCGGTGAGCAGGCGCAGCACGTCGACGAAGGCGCGGCGCTCCGCCTGGAGCTGTGGGTCGAAGGGAAGGAGCTGGGGGTCCTCGAGCGAGAGCTCGCGAACCCCCTCGGCAAGGCGGGCCAGCGTGGTCTGGCCGGGCGTCCCGTCCAGCGCGGCGAGGGCCAGGCAGAGGAGGGCGTATCGCCGCCGGTCGAAAGGTTCCTTGCCGGGCGCGTGCGCCGGGCGTGTGGCATCGCGACGGGCGGGTCGCTTGAGGAGCCGAACGTGGCCGGCGCCGGGCTCGACCACCAGGATCCAACCAGCGTACTCGGCGAACCAGGCCGTCAACTCGGCGCGATGACGGATCGCGCAGGCGAACAGCTCGGGGTCGGCGCCAGCCAGGATGAGCGGCTTGACGAGCAAGTGGCGCAAGACTCGCCTACGTTCGACGAGGCGGCCGACCTCGGCTGGTGAAGGCACCGTCATCCGCCACCTCCGCTCGTCGCCTCGGCGCGGCCCGACAGGCCGGTGACGCACAGCTGGTAGTCGAGACACCGGAGCAGCCCCGAGGGCGTGCGGAGGGACACCCAGTCCCGGCTGCCGGCCGGGGGGATCAGCACCACCTCGAGCGCACCGTCCACGGTGCGGGCCTGGCGGCTGCCGTCTGCGGACCGCGGCGTGGCGAGGGCCTCGTCGAGGAGCGCCAGGAGCTGCTCGAACTCGGCGGCGTCGAGCTCGGCCAGGTCGGAGAGCCGAATCGGGCCGCGCCCGGCGAAGCGCGTCTTGGCGGCCTCGATCTGTGCCCGTTCCCGGCGCCGCAGCGCCGCCGTCCAGGTGCGCCCATCCGAGAAGTCATCGGCGGGCGGAGGCCGCCCCGACCTGATCACGGCGCCGCGGGTCCTGAGGCGAATCGGCACGTCCACCGGCGCCGCGTCCCACCAGGATTCGCTCGGCCGCGTCCGCTCGGGGTCGTCCTCGACGAGGTGGAAGTGGCGGGCCGAGTAGAGGCCGAAGGCCGAGGCCCAGAGGGCGTGCGCATCTTCGGCGCTGGCGCACTCCGAGAACCAGCTGGCCAGGGTGCGGAAGTCGGCCGCCCGGTCGACGGCGCGGATCCGGCGTTCGTTCAGTCGACTCAGCGCCCGCGTGAGCCGAACGACCGCCTCCACCGCCACCGAGTGGAGCCGCTCCACCCGGGGCGGGCCCGCCGCGTCGCCGGCGAACCAGGCATGGATGCCGGCCCAGCGCTCCCGCTCTTCCGCCTGCCACCGGGCAGGGAGGTCCGCGCCGTCGACGGATGGCGGCAGCTCGGCGGCGGTGACCGCCAGGGCCAGGAAGCGGGCTGGCCCGAGCTGGTCCACCTCGGCGACCCGCTCGGCGAGCTCCGAGCGCAGCCGGCGCAGGTCCTCGAGGAAGCGGCCCAGATAGACGAGGAGTGCCTGCTTGTGGGCCAGGAAGCGCTCCTCCTCGACGCGCTCGGTTCCGGCGTGACGGTCGAGATCCCCTAGGAAGAGGTTGGCCTCCTGCGTGAGCGACTCGAAGGCGCCGCGGAGCCGGTGGAGCGCGCGGACCAACCCCGGCGCATTTGCCCCCCGCGCCGCCTCGGCCAGGGCCTCGAGCGACTGGCGCACCTCGTGGAGCATCGAGACCTGGAGCGAGCCGGAGCGCCCCACCGTGGCCTCGACCTCGCGCACCGCCCGGTGGGCGGCCTCGCCGATGGCGGTGAGCCGATAGATGTAGCGACGCCGGTAGAAATCCTCGACCCGCGATACGGTGCCAGTGTCGTGGGCGCGCTGCAGGTTGCCCCACTCGGCGAGCTGGTCGAGGTGGCGGTCGAGATCGGCGACCTCTGGAAACGCGAAGTGGAGGTTGGAACGGGCCAGCCTTTCCAGCAGCTCCGGCGGCCGCAGCTCGATGACGTAGTGCGCCTTGGCCTCCACGAAGACCTCGAGGATGGCGCGGTAGTTCGGAGCGTTCTCCGCGGCGACGTAGCGGAAGGCGGCCACCTGGTCGAGGAGCCGGGGCCGGAGGTCGGCGGGGGTCGGGGTGGGGTCGGGTGGGGTCACGGTGCGGGTTCCAAGGAGTGGAAGGAGTCTAGATCCGGGGGCCGACAGCGATATCGGCGCCAGAACCCGGTCAGACCGCCCGGGTATGACGCTCGCTCACCAGGAGCCCACCGATGGCGAAAGCCGCCCCGAAGCCGACCCTCCTCGACAGCCTCACACCCGAAGTCGTCTACCGGGTCTTCCCCGAGCAGGCGCTGCTCGAGGGGAGGGAGTCGGTCGAGCGTGGCCGGGTCTCGCGGCCGGACCTCAGGGGGACCCGGGCCGAAGCGGTGGTGGTCGGCGGCGACCGGCGCTCGCATCGCGCCCGCCTCGCGCTGACCGGCGACGAGCTCATCTCGTGGTGCAGCTGCGGCGCCAGCTGGTGCCAGCACGCCGCGGCGCTGGGGCTCCTCCTGGTGGGCGAGGCGCGCTCCGACGACGCCGAGGAGGAGCCCGAGGCGGCGACACCGCGCCAGGCCGAGCGCCAGCGCCGGGAGGCCCGCGGCGCCTCCGAGCTCTTCGAGATCCGCCGCCGGCCCAACTCCCGGCCGGGGATCCTCGGCGAGTACCAGGTGGCTTCGCCCTCTTCCCGCGCCTACCAGGTCACGCTGCGCACGCTCGACGCAGCGCAGAACGGCTGCAGCTGCCCGGACTTCGCTGCCAACCTGCTCGGCACCTGCAAGCACGTCGAGGCGGTGCTGCACCACCTGCGCACCGACGCGCCGCGCCGGTGGAAGCGGGGCCTGGCCGTTGGGCCGGTGGCCAGCTACCTCCACCTGGTCTTCGAGCCCGAGGAGGCGGTGGGGATCCGCCTCCACGCCGGTGCTCGGCCGGCCGAGCGCCGCCTGGCCGCCCGCTTCTTCGCAGCGGATGGTCGGCTCAGGGGCGCGCTCGGCGAGGCTTGGCCGGAGCTGGCGCGCTCGGCGGTCGAGGCCGGCGTCGAGGTGCCGCAGGAGGTGGTCCGGCTGGGCGAGCGGACCATGGAGTCGGCGCGTGCCGAACGGCGCCGGCGCGCCGTCGACGCCGAGGTGCGGGCGGCCGGCGCGGAGCAGCCCGGCCTGCGGCGGAAGCTCTACCCCTACCAGGTGGAGGGCGTGGCCTTCCTCGCCTCTCGAGGACGCGGCCTCCTGGCTGACGAGATGGGGCTCGGGAAGACCGCCCAGGCCATCGCCGCCATGGTGCAGCTGGCCCGGCGGGGCGAGGTGCGGCGCACGCTCATCGTCTGCCCGGCGTCGCTGAAGCACCAGTGGCTCCGCGAGCTGCACGAGTTCGCCGGCCTCGGCCCGGAGCAGGTCTCGGTGGTGGGCGGCTCGCGCGAGGCTCGCCAGGAAGCCTACGCCGGGGCGCCGCCGGTGCTGATCACCAGCTACGAGCTGGCCCGCGCCGACGAGCGCGAGCTGGCCGAGCTGGCGCCCGACCTGCTGGTCCTCGACGAGGCCCAGCGGATCAAGAACTGGCGCACCCGCACCGCCGCGGTGGTCAAGGGGCTGAGGAGCCGCTTCGCCTTCGTCTTGACCGGGACGCCGCTGGAGAACCGGCTCGACGATCTCTACAGCCTGATGCAGGTGGTGGATCCGCAGCGCTTCGGGCCGCTCTGGCGCTTCAACGAGGAGTTCACCACGCTCGACGGGAGCGGGCGTCCCACCGGCTACCGCAACCTCGACCGGCTGCGCGAGCGGATCGCGCCGGTGGTGCTGCGGCGGCGCAAGGAGGAGGTGTTGAAGGACCTCCCGGCGCGGCTGGTCTCCCGGCGAACCGTGCCGATGACGCCAGCCCAGGTGTCGATCCACGAGGAGGCCGAGGGGAGCGCGGCCCGGCTCCTCGCCATCCTCGGAAGGCGGCCGCTCAACCCGCTGGAGGAGAAGAGGTTGATGAGCGCCTTCCAGCGGATGCGCATGGTCTGCGACGCGGCCGGACTGGTGGACAAGAAGACGCCCGGCGCCCCCAAGCTCGATGAGTTGGAGCGGCTCCTCGAGGAGATCTGCCTCGGCGACGGCCGCAAGGTGGTGGTCTTCTCGGAGTGGGAGCGGATGCAGGCCATGGCCGCCGAGGTGTGCGACCGGGTCGGGGTCGGCTACGTGCGGCTCCACGGCGGCGTGCCGTCGGGGTCGCGCGGCCGGCTCATCGACAGGTTCCGCGAGGACCCGAAGTGCCAGGTCTTCCTCTCCACCGACGCCGGCGGGGTGGGGCTCAACCTCCAGGTGGCGAGCCACGTCATCAACCTCGACCTGCCCTGGAACCCGGCGGTGCTGGCGCAGCGGATCGCCCGGGTCCACCGGCTCGGCCAGCGCGAGGCGGTCAACGTGGTGCTGCTGGTCTCCGAGGGGAGCTTCGAGCAGCGCATGGAGACGACCCTGGAGGGCAAGCGGGCGCTCTTCGCCGCGGCGGTCGGCGACGACCAGGAGACGGTGGAGCTGGAGCGCTCCTCGATGGCGGGCCGCATCGCCACGCTCCTCGGAGGTGAGTTCGCAGCCACGACCGGAGCGGCGCCGGCGGCCGCCGCCTCGATCGATCCGGTCGCGGCCCTGCGCCAGCGGGTGGGAGGCGCCTTGGAGCAGGTGGTCCGGCTGGCCGACGGCCGGCTCCTGGGAGTGGTCCGCGGCGAGGCACCTGCCGACGCCGTGGAGGGGGCGGTGCTCCTGCCGGCTGGCGTCGCAGCGGCCCTGGCGGCGCTGGGCAGCGCCTCGCCCCTGGCGGGCGCCGAGTTGCTCTTCCAGGCGCAACCGCAGGCCGGCGCGCGGGATCCGGCGCTCGCTCCGCGCCGGGACCTGGTCGCCCTGGGGGAGCGAAAGAGGGCTGGGGCCGCCGCGCTGGTCGCCGCGGGCCAGCCCGCCGAGGCGCTGGTCCTGTTCCGGGAGGCGTTGACGCTCGGCTGCCGGGCGCTCGATCCGCGAGGGGATCCCGGCGCCGAGCCGGCTGCGCTCCTGGCCGCGATCCACGGCCACCTCCTCCCGGCCCGGCTGCTCACCGAGGCGGAGGCGTCGGCCCTGGCACGGGTCGGAGAGGCCGCGCGGGCCTTCGGTTCGTCGACCGTCGAGCCCCCGGAGTCGCTGGTCGCGGCCGCATCCACCGATGCGGTGGCGCTGCTGGCGAGGGCGTGGGCGGCGGTGGCCTGAGGCGGGGGCGAACGCGCGGTCAGCCCTCGCCCGCCTTTCCGGCCGCCGCCTCCACCGTCCGGGCGCGAACCTCGAGGAGCCGCGCGTATCGAGTCTTCATGTCGTCTGGGAGCCAACTCCGGGCCACGAGGTGGAGCGAGGGCGTGAGCGCGGCGTGCACCTGCCCGAGGGCCCGCGCGGTGGCCTTGGGCGTGAGGCCGCAGTACGACGCGAAGGTGAGCCACTGCCGTGGCGTGACCGCTCGCCGGTTGCCGCCCACCGGGAGCGCCAACTGGTCATCCTCGACCACCAGGTCGGTGCAGAGGAGGTCGTAGGCCGGCGAGAAGCGCTGCAGGCCATCGGCGCCGCGAAGGAGCGACAGGTTCTTGAGGTGCATGTCGCCGTTGCCCGTCCACCAGGCGAAGACCGTCTGGCGGAAGAGGGACAGGGCGGCCACCAAGGGCTCGGAGGCGTATCGGCGAACCAGCCTGGCGCAGAGCTCGGAGGAACCCTCGTACTTCTGCTTGGGGGCGAGCTGGCCGAGCTGGCAGAAGTCCTCCTGGAGGAGCTTCCCGCCCGCCGAGGTCCGGTCGAAGCGGCGCGTGAGGTAGGCCAGGCTTCCGTCGTGGAGCCTGACGAGGCCGCTCGGAGCCACCTGGAGCCCCGCGACCGCGGCGATGCGCATGGTGACGTGCTCGTTCTCGGGCAGGCTCGGGAAGACCTGGGCCTGGGGCTTCAAGATGAAGTGGCCCTTCTCCATGGCGACCCGGAGCGTGGCGCGGTCGGCGGTGAGCCCCATCGAGACCTTCCGCTGGACCCCAGACAGCGAGGTGTGGCCCACCATGGCCTGGGCCACGGTGTGGAGCCTGGCCAGCTCCAGGTCGATGGTCGGGACGCGGGTCGACCCGAAGAGCGCCCTGGCGCATCGCGGGTGGTACTCGCTTTCGCCTTCGCTGCGGAGATCGGCCAGGCAGACGAGGCAGCGCGCCGTCACGTCGCGCTCCCGGTCGCATCGACGATCTCGACCGCACCGATGCAGTCGCCGCAGGTGGCGAGCAGGAGCCCGAAGGCGTCGTCCTTCGAGATCTTGAGCTTGGCGGTGCTGAGCTCGAGGAGCCAGCCCTCCGGGAGGAGGTTCTCGAAGAACGGGTGGAGGCCGCGGTGGTCGAACGGCTCTGGGCGCAGGGGGAGCGTCAGGGAGATGGGCAGCCGGTCCGGGGTGGCCAGCCAGGCCGCGTCGTAGCTGAAGCGGGTGCCGGCCTCCCGCTCCTCGATGACGCCGACGCGCCGGCCGTCGAGCCGGACCACTCCGCGTCGGGCGCTCACGGCGAGGGCTCCTCGGCGCGGGTCGTGTCGACGGCGCCGAGCGTCTTGCCGAAGACGGCCAGGACCCGGTTCACCACGTCCATGCGGAGCGTGGCCTTGCCGCGCTCCAGGTCCCAGATGGCGCGGGGGCCGACTCCGGCGAGCTCCGAGAGGGCGCGCTGGGTGAGGCCGGCAGCCGTGCGCCGGTCGCGGACCAGAAGTGCGAGAGCGTTGGTATCCCGATAGGGAGAATCAGGCAATTCAGTGGGCTGTTTCCGGCGTTTCTTGGTTGCCATGTGAGCAATTATATCCCGATAGGGAGAAATCGCGTCAATCCTGCCTCGTCGAGCGCGACGGTGGCAGCCCGGATCCCGCAGCTGCCTCCTTCAGCGCCCTGGTGTCCGTGGCCCACGTACCATCAGCCAGGTTTGCGAAGTACCAGAGGGCGAACAAGCGACTGGAGGCTATGCCATTGTCATGGCCAAGGTGAACGGAATGGAATGGTCCGCGCTGACGAGCGAACTGAAGAGGATAAATCGGCAGTCGAGGGCGTGACGCAGTCCCACCTGGAGAGCCTGCTGGAGACCACCATGCCGCTCATCGTCCGACGGAGCCAGCAGTACGAAGGCCCCTGGCTCGACCGGCTCTTCCCGATCCACCTCCCCGATGGACGAATGGTGGCGGTGACGGCCTTCTCGGTGCTGCCCTCCAACCTCGGGATCCTCGAGGGTGGCCTCTTTCCCGAGGCGAACGCCCAGCAGCGGGCCCGGCTGCGCGCCATCGCGGCGCAGCGCTACGGTGGACCTGTCGTCGAGCTGGAGCCGTTCATCGAGCCACTCCCCGAGATCTCCAGCCCCCGGCATCCACGTGAGCGACTCCCTTGGATGGCCTGCATGGCGCGGCTCTCCTCCAAGCCGGTGGACCCGAGGGTGGTCTCGTCGGAGTTGACACTGCTCTGGTGGCAGGACGCCCTGAACCTGCCGCTCCCGCAGGAGATCGAGCGGGTTGCGGCCGGGGTGGATTGGGCGAGGTCCAGCGAGGACGTGGACCTCCCCTGACGGCACGACCGAGGTGGAGGTAGACGCCCCCTGTCACAAACGCTTTGTCCGTCGCGTTGATACCTTGGAAGCCTCGCGCAAGGAGTCCTATTGGCCGGAAACAGGGTGGGCGACCAGAGAGAGAAGGTCCTGACCAGGGTCGCGGTCTTCCTCAACCGCGACGACCTGAAGCGCGCCGGCGTGGCGCTCGAAGAGTTCCTCGCCGAGCACCCGGACGACGAGCGCGCCCTCCTGAAGCTGGCCGAGGTCCGCAAGCGCCAGGGGCGCTTCGGCGAGGCGGTCGAGGTCTTCCTGAAGGCGGCCGGCCTCCACGCCAAGGGGCGCTTCGTGTTGCGGGCCATCGCGGTGCTCAAGCAGGCCTACGCCATCGATCCGACCAACCCGGGCCTGCTAGAGCGGCTGGCCGAGGGGTCGCTCCAGCTCGGGCAGCAGCACCAGGCGCTCCGCTACCTCGGCGAGCTGGCCGATGCCTGGGAGCGGACCGGCGACCACGAGCGCCGCCGCCTCACCTTGAAGAGCGCCCTCGCCTTGGCCCCGGACTCGGTGGAGCTGACCCTCCGCCTCGTCGCGGCGCTGCGCAGCCTCGGCAAGGACGCCGAGGCGACCGACTATTTGGCGCAGGCTGCCCAGCGCTTCGCCGAAGCCAACGACAGCGACAAGTGGCTCGCCCTGGCCGAGCCGCTCGCCCAGCACCGTCCGCCGGACCGTGCCCGTCGCCTCGAGCTGGCCCGCGCCCACCTCGGACGAGCCCGTCCCAAGTACGCCCTGCGCCACCTGCAGGCCTGCCTCGCGCTCGACCGGACCGACGCCGAGGTGCTCGAGCTGGTGGTCCAGGCCTTCGCGGCGCTCGGCCTCGAGACCAAGGCGGCAGCAGCGCGGCGCGAGCTGGAGGCGAGCCGGGTGGCGGTCGAAGTCGAGGCCGAGGAGGAGGAAGAACTGGTCGAACTCCTGTCGAGCCCCGCCGAGGACGAGGAGGAGCTGATCGAGCTGGAGGAGGTCGAGCCCTTCGCCGGCATCGCCTTCTTCGAGATGGACCTGTTCACGCAGGCCGAGGAGGAGTTCCAGGCGGCGCTCGACGCCGACCCGGAGCGCAAGCCCGCGGTGCTCACCATGATCGCCCGCTGCAGGCTCGGAAAGGGCGATGCCACTGAGGCGATCGAGCTGCTGGAGCGGGTCATCGTGCTGCCGGAGCTGGCGCCCGACACCCGGGCGACCGCCTATCTGCACCTCGCCGAGGCCCACGAGGCGGCCGGCAAGCGACCGGCGGCTTTGCTCCATGCGCAGGAGGCCCGGCGGATCGCGCCCTCACTGCCAGGGGTTGCCCTGCTGCAGGCCCGGCTCGAGGGGCTGGAGCGGATGCTGGTCCCCGGCCCCGAGTTCCTCAAGCTGGAGCAGACGCCGACGCCGGCGTGATCTGGGCCGCCCAAAGGAACTCGGTCAACCGGACTTGAACGAGCCGACCCACCCGTGAGGCCCGGCGTTGACCACCAGCGTCTTACCGATCTGGTCCACGACCGCCTCTTTCAGATGGACGTGGCCGCAGAGCACGGCGGCCGGCTGATGCGCCTCGACCCAGCGCCGAAGTTGGAGGCTGCCCCTGTCGACGAAGCGCCGGTCACGCGCTGCCAGCGTTCCCCATGGCGGCAGGTGCGTCACCAGGATGAGCCGGTTCGGCGTCACCGTGGCGACCTTCGCGAGCAGGGGCGTGAGCGCCGGGTCCTCGGCCTGTGCATCGCCGTCTGGGCCGGAGTACCTGCCGTCGAGCCGAGGGAGGCCGTGCCCGGCCAGGACCCAGCCGTCGAGCGCGCGCACGCGACCGTGCAGGTCCTCCCAGCCGGCGGCGGCGAGCGCGACCTTGTAGGGGAGCAGTCCGTCGTGGTTCCCGGGGACGGCGAGCACCGGTATGCCGACCCTGCCAAAGAGAGCGTAGACGCCGGGCGAATGGACGCCGTCGGTTGCAAGGTCGCCGGCCGAGACGATGGCCGCGACATTGGCGCCGAGCGCCTCGCCCGCGAGCCGTCGCGCCGCCGCCTCGTCGTTGTGGAGATCGCTGAAGAGGAAGAGCCGCATCTGGTCACCTGGTCACCTGGCCTGCTGCTCGCCCTTTGGCGGGCTCGCTTCGGCAGCTTCCGCCAGCCAGGCCTGGAGCTGGCTCTTCTGCGCCGCGGTCGGCTGGGCGTTCGCGGCGCGCCTGGCGTCGACGATCACCACCGAGCCGCGGCCGTTCCGCTGGAGCGCCACCGTCAGCCGCCGTCCGCCGACCTTGCCCGAGTAAACGGCCACCTCGCCGGATAGGGCCCTGGGCACCCAGCCCCCGACACAGTGGCCCATGGTCTGGCCCTCCGAGGCGAGTGCCTCCGGTGACCTGAGCTGGGCCATGACCAGGCCGGGGCGGCTGACGTCATGGAGCGGTCCACGAGGGAGCCGGACGCGCTGGACGCCCTCCAGGCTGGCGCCGGGTGTCAGGGCATGGACGGCAGTGACCTCACCGAGATCGAGCAGGAAGATGCGCCGGAGGAGTCTGCCGAGCCGTCCGGCCGCCGAGTCCTCCCCGCTCCGGCGTGTCCAGGCGTCACAGGCCTCGAAGTACTTGAGCGCGTTGGTGGCGCGAGAGGGCCTGCGGCCTGTCGCTCCGGCGTACCGGACCAGCCGCTGGAGGAACCAGACGACCCCGGGACCGTCCACGTCAGTCAGGTCATCGGCCGCGATGCCGAGGCGTCGGGCACGGCTCAAGATGAGCAGGGCGTTGGCCGAGACGAACGCGGAGAGTGGCTCGCGTAGCGCAAGGTCGGAGACGTCGAACAGCACCAGGCCTGCGTAGCGCATCAGCGAGTACCAGCGGGCGTTCCCGACCGGATCTCGTGGGATGTCCTCGAGGGCGAAGGCGAGCGGAGGCGCAGCATAGAGCCCGGAGATGTCGACCAGCGAGCCGGCCCTGGCGGTCAGTCGCTTCCGGGCCGCCACCGCCGCCTCGAACTCGGAGGGCCTGGCCCAGGCGAGCCGCCTCACCCCTTCGCCGAGCGCCCAGACTCCCAGCGCGGCAGGCGCGAGTGTGGCGCGGGCGGCGGCCTCAAGCAGATGTTGCAGGCGTCGGCCTTCGATAATGCCTTCGAGCAGCTGGTGAGCAGCTTCATCGTTCGCACCTCCCGCAAGCTGAAGCCCGACTATCAGGCCGAGTAGACCGGGACAGACCGAGACCATCTGGCCAACCCGGCCGGTCGGGTCGGCGACGATCAGCTTGTAGATGCTGAAGCGCAGCTTTGGAACGTAGGCGCAGGCGAGCTGCCTGGCGGTTGGGTCGGTTCGGAGGAAGGCCTCCCTCGCCAGCTGGCGGAGCAGCCGGGTCATGAGGAGGCGCTTTCGCAGCACCGTCGCGGTGGTCACCGACTTGGCCTTGGGGCAGGCGATCGCGAGCAGGTCCTCGAAGGCATGTCCCAGGCCGTCCGGACTACCGGGGTCGGCCTGCAGGTCCCAGTCGTCGAAGACCGACTGGGCCTCGGTGCGTCGGTTGTGAAGGGTCCAGCGAGTGGCGTGGTGGAGCGAGGGGCGCTGGCCGAGACGCAACCTCCAGGCGAGCGACAGGCAGGCCGTGGGCGAGTGGGCGCTCACCGAGAGCGTGCTCGGGGTGCAGCGGTAGCGGACGGTCCAGCGATCATGGCCGGACCTGAGCCGGAAGAGCCCCGTCCGGTTGAGCTGTGGGTCGTCCCGGTCGGCCAGCCGCGCCTCCATGGTGAAGAGGGTAGGAGGGGGACGGACATCGATACACCCGGACTGTACGTTCGAATTGCCAAGCCTCATCGAGAGTCGGCCGATCA
>JANYBC010000167.1 GCA_025360965.1 Anaeromyxobacter sp.
CTGGCGCCGCTGGCCCCCCTGATCGCCTCGCTGGCCCTGTTCGACCCGACCGTCCGCGCCGCGCTGGGCACCGCCCGGGACCCGATCCCCAACGCCATGTCCCAGGGGGTCATCACCCCCGGGTTCGGACCGGCGGGCCGCCCGCGAAGCTCACGCGCCGCCTCCACCATGGCGTTGGGGATCGGGTCCCGGGCGGTGCCCAGCGCGGCGCGGACGGTCGGGTCGAACAGGGCCAGCGAGGCGATCAGGGGGGCCAGCGGCGCCAGCCGGCCCGCCGGCCGGAGCCGCGCCGCGACCCACGCCAGGGCCAGCCCGGCCGCGACGGCGAGGAGCGGTGTGAAGACCCGCCCGAAGCGCATCTGCAGGACGGTCAGCCCGGCCAGCGCCGAGGCGAGCCAGAGGAACCCGTTCGCCCGGGCCGACGAGGCGGCGCGGATGGACCACCAGGCCAGCGGCAGCAGCAGCGGCGCCAGGAGCTCGGCGACGCCGAAGTAGCGGCGGAGGCCGGCGAGAGGGCCGCCCGGGTACGCCAGCGGTGACTGGAATTCGTCGATGCCGCGCAGCCACGGGTCGGCCTTCAGGATCCACTCGCGCAGCCCGGCCACCGCCTGGCCCGCACCCTGGGGAAGGACCAGGGCGGCGAGGGCCACCAGCGAGAGGACGATGGCCACCACGGCGGCCACCCGTCGCCAGCCGGGCGCCACCCGGGCGCCGACCGCGACCACGGCACAGACGGCCAGGCCCGCGACCGCCAGGAGCAGCGGCTGGAGCCAGGAGGGGAAGCCGAAGGCGAAGGTGCGCCCGTGCGCCGCCACCGCCGGCGCCGCGGCCAGCGACGCCAGCGCGGCGCCGAGCAGCAGCCCGGGCCCTCCGCTCCCCAGCAGGGCCGGGCGCTGCCGCAGCAGCGCGGCGCCGAGGAGCAGCGGCACCACCAGCGCCACGTAGAGCGGCGAGCCGGTGAAGACCAGCATCGCCCCCCCCGCGATGACGCCGCCGGCCAGCTCGTGGAAGAGCCGCCGTCGGACCGTCTCCAGCCCCCAGGGCGGGAGGACGGCCAGCGCCCAGCGGGCCAGGAGGATCATGGAGAGGGCCTCGGCGACGTGGTGGTCGATCAGGCCGTACCGGGAGCTCGCCACGTCCTGGGGCAGCACGGCGGCCAGGATCCCGGCGGCCAGGGCGCCGGGCCATCGCCCGGGCCCGGCGGGGCCAAGCGCCAGCGCCAGCTCGACTGCGGCGGCCACCACGGCGACGCCGAGCAGCGGGCAGAGGGCCGCCACCCAGAGATCGCCGCCGGCCGGGCCTCCCACGGCCCGACCCAGGAGGATGAGGACGGCGCCGAGCAGGTCGAAGCCGGCCGCCCAGGGGATGGGGGCGCCCGCCGGCCAGGCGATGAGCGGATCGATCCAGGGCACGCCGGGGAACTGGTCGGCGATGAGCCGCATCCGGTGCAGGTGGTAGAGCGAGTCGCCGTCGAGCGTCACCAGCTCGCCGCCGGAGAAGGCGGCCGAGGCCCCGGCCAGCCGCAGCGCCAGGGCCACGAGGAGCAGCATCGCCACGGCCGCGGCGAAGGCCAGCCTCTCGCGCCGGCCGGTGGCCGGAACGGCGGTCACGCCGGCTCCGGCTGGAGCCGGAGCGTGAACCGGGCCCCGCCGCCCGGCGCCGCGCCGGCCTCGATGGTCCCGCCAAACGAGGCCATCACCCCGTGGCAGACCGCCAGCCCGAGGCCGGTTCCCTGCCCCGGCTCCTTGGTGGTGAAGAAGGGGTCGAAGGCCCGCGCGCGTGCCTCCGGCGACAGGCCCGGCCCGGTGTCGTCCACGTCGACCACGACCTGGCCGTCCTCGAGGCGGCCGGCCACGCGCACCCGCCCCGCCCCCGCCGTGGCGTCGCCGGCGTTGAGGAGCAGGTTGAGGAATACCTGCGCCAGCCGCCGCTCGTCGGCCCGCACCGCCGGCAGGCCGGGCGGCAGGTCGAGCTCGAGCCGCACCTCACGGAACCTGGCCTGCATGCGCGCCAGCCGCGCCGCTCCGTCCAGCGCCCCGGCGACCGAGACCGGTCCCACCGCCGGCGCCGTCGGGCGCGCAAAGTCGAGCAGGTCGCGAACGATGGCGTCGATCCGCCCGGCCTCCACGCAGATGCGGCGGAGGAAGTCCTCGGCCGCCGCCAGGTCGGCGCTCCCGGCGGCCAGCCGGCTTCGGGCCAGCTCGGCGTAGCCGGCGATGGCGCCGAGCGGGTTGCCGACCTCGTGGGCGATGCCGGCGGCGAGCCGCCCCACCGAGGCGAGCCGCTCGGAGCGGAGCAGCTCCTCCTGCGTGTCGGCCAGGCGCCGGTTGGTCGCCTCTAGCTCGCGCACCTTGGCCGCCAGCCGGGCCCGCTCCTCGGAGAGGGCGGCCGCCGTCCGCTCGAAGGCCAGCGCCACGCGCGCCAGCCCGGGACTGGACTCCTCCCCGGGCGGCCCGAGCGGCGGCAGCCCGCCCTCGGCGCCCAGGCGCGACGCCGCCTCCACCAGCCGGTCGAGCGGCCGAGCCACGCCCCGCACCAGGAAGAGCCCGCCGACGGCGACCACCGCCAGCGCCCCGACCAGCACCAGCAGGATGAACTGGCGCGCGCCGAGGGAGCGCGACGCCAGGAGCGGGACGCCCACCGCGATCAGCCCAGCCGCCACCACCGCCGCCACCGCGGCCAGCTGGAGGAGCAGGTGGAGGCGCAGGCGGTTCTTCATGCTCGGTCACCGCCCCAGGAACGGGTCGAGGAGTGGGACGGCCCCGGCCAGCCACGGGCCGAGGAGCAGCCACTCCAGCGCCGCCAGCGCCAGGAAGGGGCCGAAGGGGACGGCGTTCCGCGGCGGAATCCAGTCGTCCTCCTCGAGCGAGGCGCTAGCGTCGCCGCCGGCCGGCTCGGGCCGGCTCGAGCCCTCCCCGGCCTGCGGGCCGGGCTGCCCTTTGCCGAGCACCACCAAGGCGATCCCGACCACGCTCCCCTGCAGCGAGGAGAGCAGGATGACCGGCAGCAGCGCCAGGACACCGAGCCAGGCCCCGATCCCCCCGAGCAGCACCACGTCACCGAAGCCCATGGCCTCGCGCCGGAAGACCTTCTCGCCCACCAGGTGGACCACCAGGAAGGCGAGGAAGCCCACGCCGCCGCCGAGGAGGGCGCCGCCGATCGAGCCGGACGGCGCGAGCTGGAGCCAGCCGGCGGCCAGCCCGAACGCCGCGAACGGCACGCTGAGCTTGAACGGCAGGAGCCAGGTGTCGAGGTCGATGAAGGCGAGGGCGACCAGGAAGCTCCCGAAGGCCAGCTCGGCCAGGGCGGCCGGCGCCACGCCGTGGCGCTGCACCGCCAGCCCGCCGAGGAGGGCCACCAGCAGCTCGACCAGCGGGTAGCGGGCGCTGATCCGGGTTCGGCAGCGGCGGCAGCGGGCGCGCAGCAGGAGCCAGGAGAGGACCGGGACGTTGTCGTACCAGGCGATGGGCTCGCCGCAGCCCGGGCAGCGCGAGCGCGGGTGGATCACCGACTGCCCCTGCGGGACCCGGGCGATCACCACGTTGAGGAAGCTGCCGATGATCGACCCGATGAGAGCCCCCCAGGCGACAGTGATCGGTCGGAGAAAGTCGACGAAGGCTTGGTCCACGTGGTCTCGGGGCTGGCTGGAGCTGCTGCGGGGCGAGCGGGATGATCGGCTGCGTCCCGTCGGCTGTCAAAGCGGCGTCTGGTGGAGGGGGCCCGGCTCGAGCCCTCACCTCGGTGACGGAATTGGTCACCCAGGCCGACCCCGGTGACGGGAATGGTCCGGGTAGGCTGAGCGTCCACATGTTGAATTTGCTTCAGGTTCCGGGAGCTGGCCGTTGGCATCCCTCGTGCTAACTGAGACAACGAACCAGGCCGGGCTTCACGCAGCACGTCGCCTGGAATAACGCCGGCCACCTCTCATGGTGACCCGGCCTGACCGGAGAACAGACATGAAGAAGCTGACCCGCGGCTTTACCCTCATCGAGCTCATG
>JANYBC010000209.1 GCA_025360965.1 Anaeromyxobacter sp.
CGCCGCTCGATGGCCGACGACCAGGGGAAAGGCTCCCCGGCCGACGGCTCGAAGCGGGGCGCGGCGCGGTGCTCGCCGGCCGCCTGCGGCGCCGGCGGCGTCCACGGCAAGCCGACGCCGAGCCGCCGGCCGGGCGCCGCGGCCCTCGAGGCCAGCGCCCGGACCGTGCCGTCGGCGCTGAGGAGCAGGAGGTTGCCCTGCCTCCCGGTCAGCTCGGCCTTGAGCTCGAGCGGTCCGCTGGCCCGGCTGAAGCGGAGCGTCACCACCCGGTCCCCGGCCTGCAGGGAGAGGGCCTCGAGCCGCGCACCCTCCAGCGCCTGGCGCAGCGGCGCCTGCCAGCCGTGCGGGGTCTCGGGCTGCGGGGGCCGCGCAGCGACGCGGTGGAGCCGGGTCACCTCGGGCTCGGCGGAGAGCAGCAGCAGCGCGTTTCCGCTGCGGCCGTGCAGCTCCAGCGTCAGCGCCAGCTCGGCGTGCACGCGCACCGCATCCACGCGCGCCCCGACCAGCGCCTGCAGCTCGGCCACCACCATCTCCAGCTCCACCGCCGTCAGCGACATGCGGCTCCTCAAAAAAGCTGCGGCCGCCCGAAGGCGGCCGCGGCACCACTCAGCTGTTGATGCGGTTGTTACTTCTTCTTCTTGGCGGTCTTCTTCTTCGCAACCTTCTTCACGGCCTTCTTCTTGGCAGCCATAGTTCCCTCCTCGGAACGTCCATTCACTTCGTGAACTTCATTCGAATGGACAATGTGAGTGCACGTTAGCAACGTGAGATCGATCCCGTCAAGGAAGCGTGAGGGGAAATCGATCACTCCGATCGATGCTCCCCCCAGCTAGATCCGAACGGGTACAACGCCCCAGCAGGCCGAATTTTCACGGAGCGTGATCGGATCGAGGGGTTGATCTCACTGCGCGTGTGAGTCGTCGCGGCCGCCGAGCAGGGCGGCGCCGACCACGCCGGCGTCGTCGCCGAGCTCGGCGCGCCGCACCTCGAAGTCGCGCCGGGCCGCTCGCAGCACGCGATCCGCGACGTGGGCGCGGACGATCCGCTCCAGGTTCTCGCAGCCGAGCAGCACCCCGCCGCCCAACACCAGCCGCAGCGGGTTGAGCAACGTCACCAGGTTGGCGCTGGCGGTGCCGATGAGCTCTCCCACCTCGGCCCAGAGCTCGCGCGCGTAGGGATCGCCGAGGAGGTAGGCCGCCTCCACCGCCGAGGCCGAGAGCCTGGCCGGATCGCCGCCGGCCGCCGCCAGCACCGCGCCGGCCTTTCCGTCGGCCGCCTCCTCGCGCAGCCGCGCCGCCAGGTTCATCCCGCCGGCGTAGGCCTCGAGGCAGCCCCACTCGCCGCAGCCGCAGCGCCGGGGCGTGCCGCCGCGCGGCGCCACCTTGATGTGCCCGAGCTCGCCGCCGACGCCGCGCCCGCCCTCGTGGAGCCTGGCTCCGAGGATGAGCCCGGCCCCGACGCCCGAGCCGACGAAGACCAGCGCCGCGTCGTCGACGCCGCGGGCCGCGCCGAAGCGCCGCTCACCCCAGGCGGCCGCCGAGAGGTCGTTGACGATGCGCACCCCGTGGCCGAGCGCGCCGGCCAGCAGCTCGCCGAGCGGGACGTCGCGCCAGCCGAGGTTGGGGGCGTTGAGCACCATCCCGCTGCGGCCCAGGCATTGCCCGGCCACGCCGACGCCGGCCGTGGCGAGGCTGGCGGCCTCGACGCCGGCCAGGCGGGCGGCCTCGGCCACGGCGGCGGTGATGGTCGCCACCACGGCTCCTGGAGTGCGCTCTGCGTGAGGCATCCTGTGGGCCGCCACCACCTGGCCGGTGGCCGGATCGACCAGCGCGGCGCGGGCGTTGGTGCCGCCGAGGTCGACGCCGAGGGCGAGCCGAGCGGTCACGGGCCGCCGAGCCCGGTGATGAGTGCGGCGACCCGGTCCTCGACCAGCTTCCGGATCTCGGCGAGGCGGGGGGCGGTGGTGGCCTCGAAGCGGAGCACCAGTATGGGCTGGGTGTTGGAGGCGCGCACCAAACCCCAGCCGTCGGGGAAGACCACCCGGACTCCGTCCACGGTGATGGCCTCGAAGCCCTTGGAGAAGAATGCCTGGGCGCGGCGCACCACCTCGAACTTGATCTCCTCGCGGCAGTCGACGCGCAGCTCCGGGGTGCTGAAGGTCTTCGGCACGTCGGCCAGCAGCGCGGACATGGGCTGGTCGGTCCGGCTCAGCAGCTCCACCAGGCGTGCCGAGGAGTAGATGCCGTCGTCGAAGCCGAGCCAGCGGTGGCCGAAGAAGATGTGGCCGCTCATCTCGCCGGCCAGCTCGGCGTGCTCCTCCTTCATCTTGGCCTTGATGAGCGAGTGGCCGGCCTTCCACATGATGCCCCGGCCGCCGTGCTTCTTGATGTCGTCGTAGAGGGTGAAGGAGCACTTCACCTCGGCGACGATGGCGGCCCCCGGCACCTCGGCGAGGATCGAGCGGGCGAAGAGGATGAGGAGCTGGTCGCCCCAGAGCACCTGCCCCCGCTCGTCGACGGCGCCGACCCGGTCGGAGTCGCCGTCATAGGCGATGCCGACGTCGGCCCGGGTCTCCAGCACCGTGCGCTTGAGCGCCTCGAGGTTCTTCTCCACGGTCGGGTCGGGGTGGTGGTTGGGGAAGCGGCCGTCCGGCTCGAGGAAGAGCGGGACCACCTCGACCCCGAGCCGCTCGAAGATGGGCACGGCGACGCCGCCGGTGCCGTTTCCGGCGTCGATCACCACCTTGAGCTTGCGGCGGCCGAGCCGCAGGTTGGCGGCCACGTAGGCCTGGTAGGGGGTGACGATGTCGGTGGTGGTCAGCTTCCCCTGGCCGCGGGCGAAGTCGCCCTTCTGCACCATCCGCAGGATCTCCTGGATGGCCTCGCCGTAGATGGTGGTCTGGCCCACGCCGATCTTCAGGCCGTTGTAGTCGGCCGGGTTGTGGGAGCCGGTGATCATGCAGAGGCCGTCGACGGCCAGCTGCTGGGCCGCGAAGTAGACCAGCGGCGTCGGCACGATCCCGACGTCGATGACGTCGCACCCGGTGGCGAGGAGCCCGGCCACCGCCTCCCGGTGGAAGCCCGGGCTGGAGAGGCGCACGTCGCGCCCCAGCACCACCCGGGTGCCGCCGGCGTCGCGGACCCGGGTGCCGAGGGCGCGGGCCACCAGCCCCACCGTCTCCTCGGTGAGGTCGACCCCGGCCACGCCGCGGATGTCGTACTCGCGGAAGACCACCGGGTTGACGACGGCGGCGCTCACAGCACCTCCTCGCGGCCGCGCCGCGCCAGCTCCTCGACCGCCTTGCGGACGTCCTGGGCCCGGTCCTTGCGGCAGACCAGGACCGCGTCGCCGGCGTCGATGACCACCACGCCCTCCATCCCCACCACCGCCACCGGCCGCCCGCCGGAGGCGATGACCACGTTGTCCCGGCCGTCGATCACCAGGGCGTCGCCCTCGGCGACGTTGCCGAGGTGGTCGACGGGGCGCACCTCGGGGAGCGCGGCGAAGCTACCGACGTCGCTCCAGCCGAAGTCGGCCGGCACCACCACGATGCGCTGGCTCTTCTCCATGACCCCGTAGTCGATGGAGATGGAGGGGCAGTCCGGGAAGATCCGGGCCAGCGTCCTCTGGTAGCCGGGCGTCCCGACCGACTTCTGGATGGCGTCGAGCTGCTCCCCCAGCACCGGCATGGCGCGCCGGATCTCGTCGAGGATGACGTCGGCGCGGAAGACGAACATGCCCGAGTTCCAGAGGTAGTGGCCGTCGGCCAGGTAGCGCGCCGCCGTGACCACGTCCGGCTTCTCCACGAAGCGCTCCACCTTGTGGGCCTGGTTGCGGGCCGGCACCCTGGCCTTGCCGCGGCCCTTGCCCTGCCCGGCCAGCCGGGCCCCGACCTTGAGGTAGCCGTAGCCGGTCTCGGGCGCGTGGGGCCGGATACCGATGGTGACGATGTGCCCCTGGGCCGCCAGCCGCGCCGCCTCGGCGATGGCCTCGCGGAAGGCCTCGGGCCGCGCGATGTGGTGGTCGGCCGGCAGCATGGCGACGATGCCCTTCTTCTGACGCGCCGCCACGTGGAGGGCCGCCAGCCCCACGCAGGGGGCGGTGTTCCGGGCGCAGGGCTCGACGATGATGTTCCGGGCCGGCAACTCCTTGACGAGCTTGCGGGCGGCGGCGGCGTGGACCGGGCCGCAGACCACGTAGATGTCCTCGGCCCTGGCCAGCGGCGGCAGGCGCCGCACCGTGGCGGTCAGCAGCGGCTGGTCGCCGGCCAGCGCCAGGAACTGCTTCGGCCTGGCCTTGCGCGAGAGCGGCCAGAACCGGGTGCCCGAGCCGCCCGCCATGATCACCGGATAGATCTTCATCTCGCGCTCCAGGCCTCGATCAGCTCGGAGAGGATCCGGGCGGTGGCGCCCCAGATCGTCCGGCCCTCGACCTCGTAGAAGTGGACGTCCACGTCGAGTCCATAGAAGTTGTGACGCTGCGTCCGGTGGACCCCCGGCGCGAGCAGCGCCGGGATCGGGACGTGCCAGATGGCCTCCACCTCGCGCGGCGCCGCCTCATACGGGAACGGATATGGCACCGAAGCCACCCATGGCGTCAAGCGGTTCGCCGACTGGAGCACCATCGCCTCGGAGAGGCGTCCCAGCACCTCCACCCTCGACGGGTCGAGCCCCACCTCCTCGCGCGCCTCGCGCAGGGCCGCGTCGAGCGACCCCTCGCCGGCGTCGAGCCGGCCGCCCGGAAAGCTGAACTGTCCGGCGTGGGTGCGCAGGTCGGCGCGGCGCAGCGTCAGCAGCACGCTCGGCACTCCGCCCTCCTCGTGGAGCGGCACCAGCACCGCCGCCTCGCGGAAGCCGCCCTCGGGCCAGTGCTCGCGGGCGATCCGCTCGATGTGGGATGGGCGCGGCGCCCAGGCGGCCAGCGCTCCCCGCAGCTCGGCGAGCGTCATGACGCCGGGAGCACCCCGACGCCGATGAGGACGGCGATGACAACGCCTGCGGCGATGCGCCAGGCCACGAAGAGGTCGGTGGGCCGGGTGCGCAGCCAGCCGAGCAGCCAGCCGATGACCAAGTAGCCGGCCAGGAAGGAGACCAGCGTGCCGACCGCGGTGGCGGCCTGCCAGTCGGGCTGGCCGCGCAGCGCGGGCAGCACCTTGACGAGCTTGTAGGCGCCGGCGCCGAGGATGATGGGGACCGAGAGCAGGAAGGAGAAGCGGGCCGCCGCCTCGCGGGTGAAGCCGAGCAGCATCCCCATGGTGAGCGTGCTGCCGGAGCGGGACGAGCCGGGGATGAGCGCCCAGGCCTGGGCCAGGCCGACCAGCACCGCGTCGCGGACCCCGACCGACTCGACGGGCCGGAGGTGGCGCGCCACCCGCTCGGCGATGAAGAGCACCACGCCGAGGAAGATCAGCGAGGCGGCGATGACCCAGTTCCCGAGCGCCTCGATGCGGTGCTCCAGCGACTTGCCCAGCACCACCGCGGGGATGGTGCCGAGGACGATGAGCCAGCCGAGCCGGGCGTCGGGCGTGTGGAGGGGGCTCAGGTAGCGCAGGCCGGTCAGGACGGCGCGCAGGATCCGCCAGAGGTCGGCGCGGAAGTAGAGCAGCACCGCCAGCGCCGTGCCGGTCTGGATGATGGCCACGAAGGCGCGGAAGCGCGGCTCGTCGAGCGAGTGGCCGAGCAGCTCGCCGAAGACGAGGAGGTGGGCGGTGGAGGAGACCGGGAGGAACTCGGTGGCCGCCTGGATGAACCCGAAGAGGATGGCCTCGAGGATCGACATGCGGCAGGCAAGGTACCTGAGCCGACCGCGCCAGACAAACCGTCAGGCGGGTGCTGCCCACGGCCCGGGGCCGCGCTCCTTCGCCGCCCGCAGCGCCTCCTCCACGAAGTCGAGGCGGTCGTTGCCGACGAACATCTGCTCTCCAACGAAGAAGAGCGGCGCGCCGAAGGCGCCGCGGTCGATCGCCTCCTGGGTCTGCTTCATCAGCGCCTCCTTGTACGGCGGCGCCGCCGCCACCAGCGCCGCGCCGTCGAGCCCGGCCTCGGTGAGCACCGCGCTCAGCACCGCCGGGTCGGCGATGTCGCGCTGGTCGGCCCAGCCAGCCCTGTAGACGGCGTGGGTGTACGGGACCAGCTTCCCCGCTGCCTCGGCGGCCAGCGCCGCTCGCAGTGCCAGGATGGGCGAGAACGGGAAGGTGGCCGGGAAGTGGAGCGGCACGCCGAGGCGCTTCGCCCAGCGATCGAGGTCGGTGAGCATGTGCTTCGCCTTGGCCGGGATCTCGAACTGGGCGCGGTTGCCGGTCGCCTTGAAGACGCCGCCCAGCACGAACGGCCGCCAGCGCACCGGTGCGCCGGCGCGAGCCGCCACCGTCTCGACGCGGGTCGAGGCGAGGTAGCTGTAGGGAGAGACGAAGTCGTAGAAGAACTCGAGGGTGGCCATCACTCCTCTTTACCCGGCCTGTGCCCGGTAGCGCCAGACGGTGGGGCCGTAGGCCTTGCGCAGGTCGGTGATCGCGGCACTAGTACCGGTAGCTGTCCGGCTTGTACGGCCCGTCGACCGGGATGCCCAGGTAGTCCGACTGCTTCTGCGTCAGCCTGGTGAGCCGCGCCCCGATCTGCCCGAGGTGGAGCGCCGCCACCTTCTCGTCGAG
>JANYBC010000218.1 GCA_025360965.1 Anaeromyxobacter sp.
TCGCCACGGGCCTATCAGGATGCTGTCGCCGAAGAAATCAACCGCTACTTCGCCGCGTTGGAGACTGGCGAAGGGCAACTCGGCTGACGCCGCGTCTTCGGCACCTCGATCTCCTTCTCACCGGTCAAATACTGCGCGGTCTCGCAGCCGCTCTTCAGGAAATCCGCGACCGTCCCCTCCGCCACGATCTTCCCGCCATGCTCGCCAGCTCCAGGTCCGAGCTCGATCAGCCAGTCCGCCGCCAGCATCGTCTCCTCGTCGTGCTCGACGACGATGACCGAGTTGCCGATGTCGCGCAGCCGCTTCAGCGTCGCCAGCAGCTTGCCGTTGTCGCGCTGGTGCAGGCCGATGGAGGGCTCGTCGAGGATGTAGATGACCCCGGTCAGCTCGGACCCCATCTGCGAGGCGAGTCGGATGCGCTGGCTCTCGCCGCCGGAGAGCGACGGCCCGGGCCGGTCCAGCGTGAGGTAGCCGAGCCCGACGTCGAGCAGGAACTTGAGGCGGTTGCGGATCTCCTTGAGGAGCTCCTCGGCGATGGTGGCCTCGTTGCCTGTGAGCCCCAGCTCCCCCAGCCAGGCGTGGGCGCTGTCGATGGTGAGGCGAGAGAGGTCGACGATGCCGCGGCCGCACACCTGGACGGCGCGGCTCTCAGCCTTGAGCCGCTCACCGTGGCAGGCGCCGCAGGGCTTGTCCGAAAAGAAGCGCATGTAGTGGCGGCGCATCGACTCGGAGGTGGTGGCGCGGAAGCGGCGGTAGAGCTGGGCCACCACGCCTTCCCACTCCAGCCGCGGCTTGGGGCCGGTCAGCGAGGCGGTGCCCAGCAGGACCAGGTCGCGGTCCCGCCTGGAGAGCTTGCCCCAGGGGGTGTCGAGGTCGAGCTTGAGCGAGCGGGCCAGGTGCTCGACAAACTCGAAGGTCCAGCCCTCGCCGCGCTCCATCCCCGAGGCCCAGGGCTCCACGGCGCCGTCGCGGATGGTGAGCGAGGGGTCGGGGATGATCAGCTCCGGGTCCATCTCGGCCCGGGTGCCCAGCCCCTGGCACTCGACGCAGAAGCCGAGCGGGCTGTTGAAGGAGAAGAGCTGCGGCGTCAGCTCGCCGAAGGAGAGGCCGCAGGCGTGGCAGGAGTTCTGCTCCGAGAAGAAGCGATCGTGCTTCTTGTACCCCTCGGGATCGAGCCCGGGGCCGACCCGCTGCTCGTGGGCGGCGTCGGCCAGGACCAGCGTCCCCTTGCCCTCGCGCAGCGCTGTCTCCACCGAGTCGGTCAGCCGGGAGGCGATCCCCGGCTTGACCACCAGCCGGTCGATGACCAGCTCGATGTCGTGCTTGAGCTTCTTGTCGAGCGCCAGCCGATCCGAGAGCTGGTGGATCATCCCGTCGACCCGGACCCGGGCGAAGCCGCGATGCTGGGCGTCGCCGAGCAGCTCGCGGTACTCGCCCTTGCGGTTCTGCACCAGCGGCGCCAGCAGCAGCAGGCGGGAGCCCTCCGGCAGCGCCAGGATGGTCTCGACGATCTGCTGCGCCGTCTGCTTGCCGACCGGCCGGCCGCAGCTTGGGCAGTGCTGCACGCCGATGGAGGCGTAGAGGACGCGCAGGTAGTCGTGCACCTCGGTGATGGTGCCGACCGTGGAGCGCGGGTTGTTGGAGGCGGCCTTCTGCTCGATGGAGATGGTCGGGGAGAGGCCGCGGATGGTGTCGTAGCGCGGCTTCTCCATCTGCCCGAGGAACTGCCGGGCGTACGACGAGAGCGACTCGACGTAGCGGCGCTGCCCCTCGGCGTAGAGCGTGTCGAAGGCCAGCGAGCTCTTCCCGGAGCCGGAGACGCCGGTGAAGACCACCAGCTTCTTCTTGGGGATCTCCAGCGACACCGACTTGAGGTTGTGCTCGCGGGCACCCTTGACGACGATGGTATCGGGCTCGCTCATGGAGGCAGGTATCTAACGCGGCGCGGCCCCGGAGACCACCCGCTCCGGAGCCTTCCGCCCCCCCCCGCCGAGGTGGTACGACCGCCCCCCGATGGTCTCACTCGCCACGGCCCTCCCGGTGCCGACCCGCGGCCGGGCCCGCACCCTGCTCTTCGGCGCCGGCGTGCTCTTTGGCCTCTCGGCCATGCTGGCCAGGCTCGCCTCGGGCGGGCGGCTGATGAGCGGCGGGCAGGTGACCCTGGTCCGCTTCTCGGTCGGGGTGGTGGCGGTGCTGGTGCTCTTCGTGGCCCGCCCCGGCACCTTCCGGCCGGTCCGCTACGCCCTGCTGGTCTCCCGCGGCCTCTTCGGCGGCATGGCGGCGCTGGCCTACTTCATGTCGCTCTCGCTGATCCCGGCCGGCGAGGCCACGCTGCTCAACAACACCTTCCCCATCTGGGCGGTGATCCTCTCCTTCTTCCTGCTGGGAGAGCGCCCCACGCTCCACCTTGCGGTGGCGCTGGCCATCGCCTCGGCCGGCGTCTTCCTGGTGGTGGGTGGCGGCCGGCTCAGCTTCTCGCTCGGCACCGGCGAGCTGCTCGGCATCGGCTCAGCGGTGCTGGGCGGCTTCGCGGTCACCAGCATCCGGGCGCTGCGGGCCACCGACAACTCCCCGACCATCTTCTTCGCCATGGCGGTCGGCGGCGTCCTCGTCTCGCTCCCGTTCTCCTTCGACCCCTGGCCGACCGAGCTGCTCCCCTGGGTCGCGGCCGGCGCCTGCGGCGTGGTCGCCTTCCTGGCCCAGCTGCTCATGACCGAGGCCTACGGCGCGCTGGCCATCCCCGAGGCGGCGCTCTGGCAGCAGCTCACCCCCATCGCCACCTTCTGCTGGGCGCTCACCCTTGGCGAGCGGCTCACCGGGGTCACCCTGCTGGGGGTTCTGCTCGGCATCGCCGGCGTGGTCTACGGCGCGGTGCTGGGCCACGAGTCACGCCCCGACACCAGGCCGGAGCTGCGCGAGGCGGCGGCCGGCCTGCCGACCGAGGAGCCATGAGCGGCGCCGGATCCCGGGGGCGGGCCCGGCTCCTGCTGCTCGGCTCGGCGGTCTGCTTCGGCCTGATGGCGGTGCTGGCGCGGCGCCTCTCCCACGGCCTCGGCGCCTTCACGGCCGGTCAGCTCTCGGTGATTCGCTTCGCGCTGGGGGCGGCCTTCTCGCTGCTCGCCTTCCGGCTCCGCCCCGGGCTCCACGCGCCGCGGCGGCTGCGGCTGCTCTGGAGCCGCGGCCTCTCGGGGGGCGTGGTGGTGGTGCTCTACTTCCTCGCCCTGGCCCGCATCCCTGCCGGCGAGGCGGGGATGCTCTACAACCTCTTCCCGGTCATCGCCACGCTGCTGGCGGTGCCGGCCTTCGGCGAGCGGCCCACTATCCACCTGCTGCTCGGGCTGCTGCTGGCCTCGGCCGGGGTCGGGTTGGTGCTGGGGGGCGGGAAGCTAACGATGGGGCTCGGGGCCGGCGAGGCGCTGGCGGTCGCGGCGGCCTGCTTCGCGGCCGTCTCGGCCGTCACCATCCGGGCCATGCGGCCGACCGAGAACGCCGCCACTATCTTCTTCTACTTCTGCCTGGGGGGACTCCCGGTGGCGTTGCCGTTCGCGCTCGACCCCTGGCCGCTCGACCTGGGCGCCTGGGGCCTGGCCGGGCTGATGGCCCTGGCCGCCTACGGCGCGCAGGTCTTCATGGCCGAGGCCTACGGCGCGCTCACCGTGGGCGAGGCGGCCATCTGGCTGCAGCTCACCCCCATCGCCCAGGTCGGGCTCGGTGCGCTGCTGCTCTCGGAGCGGCTGCCTCCCCTGGCGCTGGCCGGGGTGGTGTTGGGGGTGGGCGGCGTCGCCTACGGCTCGGTGATGGGCTCGCGGCGGGGCGTCGGGCCGCCCGCGGTCGAGGCGGCGGGCGGGCCCGGTCCCGGTTAGGACCTGCGGCGCGTTGCTGCGCCACGCAGCGTGGAGGGGTAGAGTCCCCCGGCGGCCACCCGCAGACCACCCGCAGCCCCGGAGACTCTCCATGCGTCCTCTCGTCGCGCTCCTCGCCCTCAGCCTGTCGCTCCCCGCGGTCGCCCGTGAGGTGGCGGGGGTCCAGGTCCCCGACTCGGTCACCGCGGACGGCAAGGCGCTGGCGCTCAACGGCGCCGGGCTCCGCTCCAAGCTCTTCATCAAGGTCTACGTGGGCGCGCTCTACCTCGAGCAGAAGAGCAGCGACCCGGCGGCCATCATCGCCGCCAACGGCGCCTGGCGGGTGGTGATGACCTTCAAGCGCGACGTCGACAAGGCGGCCATCCTGGGCGCCTTCAAGGACGGGTTCGAGAACAACTCCAGGGCCGAGGCGGCGGCGCTGGTCCCGCTGCTGGCCCGCGTCGATGCCGTCATGAAGGACCTCAAGACCGGCGACGTGCTGGTGATCGGCTACGCCCCTGGGACCGGCGCAACCATCATCGCCCCTGGCGGTGGAGTGGTCACCATCGAAGGGAAGCCCTTCGCCGACGCGCTGCTGCGCAACTGGCTGGGCGACAAGCCGGCCGACGGCGGCCTGAAGGACGGGATGCTCGGGAAGTAGGCCCCTGCCAGTGCCGCGACCCAGGCGAGAGGCTTGGCTCTCGCACCAGGCACCTTGCCTGGGTCGCGGCGCGAGCCTGTCCCGATGTGGGTGTTCCTCTGCATCGTCGTGGTGGCCGCGCTCCTCTGGTGGTTCCGGGACCGCCGCTCACCCGATGAGCGAATGGCCGACGCGCTCCGCGAGGATGATCTGGTCTACCTGCGGGAGCACCTTCCGCAGCTCACGGCAGAAGAGCTCAGCGAACTCTCGGATCGTCTCGCCGGGGAACTCGATGATGAGGCCGGGGAAGGGGAGGGTACCGGCGACTGGAGCGAGGGCCGCTTCGAACGTGGCGTCTTCGAGGAGCGCCGGTTCAAGGCCGAACGCCAGGTGCGCGCGGCTGGCTCTGGGGGAGGGCCCGGCCGGTAGAGCGCGGGCAACGCCGGCCTTGCCTGGCATCGGCCCCGCCACTTTCGCGCAGCCAGCGCCCGTGGATGCGCGGGAAGTAACTGGCCGGCGGCGGGGGTCGTGCCTGGCTCGGGCGCAGGTCGCCGCCTGCCGCGCCGCCCCGAACGAGGCCCCTCTTTGGCGAGTTCTGACGTCAGAAACGGACACACGGTACGGTTAAAGCATTTCCGCTGATTCTGCGGGGACTTGGAGGCATGTCGCGTAAAGACGCGTACCCAGCGTCACTTTGGACGTCCAAAGTGACGCTGGGTCCGTTCTCGGGGAGACGATGGCTGTCGGTCGGCCCGCTACGGTTGCCGCATCGGTGGCTGCGCCGAGTGCTCGCCCGGCGCCCCCGGTAAGGCCCCCGCCCCTCTTTCGCCCGGGGGTGGGGTCAGTCCTTGCGCCGCCCGCCCAGCAGTTGCAGCACCGCGAGGAAGAGGTTGATGAAGTCGAGGTAGAGCGAGAGCGCCCCGCCGACCGGAGCCCCCGCCGCCGTGGAGCCGCCGGCCCTGGCGTAGGCCCTCAGCTTCTGCGTGTCGTAGGCGGTCAGGCCGGTGAAGACCACCACCGCGGCGCAGGAGATGACGAACTGCATCGCCGTGCTCTGCAGGAACATGTTGACGAGGCCGGCGATCACCACGCCGAAGAGCCCCATCACCAGGAAGGACGACCAGCTGGTCAGGTCGCGCTTGGTCACGGTGCCGTAGACGCTCATGGCGCCGAAGGTGCCGGCGGTGATCCCGAAGGCCAGCGCCACCGAGTTGCCGGTGTAGATGAGCAGGATGACCGAGAGGGTGGCGCCGTTGAGCGCCGAGTAGAGCAGGAAGAGCCCGCCGGCCGCGGCGGCCGAGAGGCGCGGCAGCATGGCGGAGAGGGCGATCACCAGGCCGAACTCGGCGATCAGCAGGCCGTAGAAGACCCAGCGGTTCCCCACCACCACCTCGATCAACTCCGGTGTGGAGGCGACCAGGAAGGCGACGCCGGCGGTGACCACCAGCCCCAGCGCCATCCAGCGGTAGACGGCGCCGATGAAGGTGCGCTCGGCGTCCAGTGCGCCGACGGCGTAGGCCGGGGCGCGGGTGCGGGCGGTGTAGGGGGGCGGCGACTGGCGGGAGGTGTCGAAGGGCATGGTCAGGATCTAACACGCGCTCGGGCTCATTTCTTCCGGAAGAGGGCGTCCAGGGCGTCCCGCGGATCATCGCTCTCGGTGGTGGGGGCCTCCCCGAAGAGGGCGCGCAGGGCGTCCCTGGCCTGCCTCGACGAGGTGCGGCGGCGCGGGGCGCCGTCCCCCAACTGGTAGAGGTCGCAGGGGTTGGAGTTGTACTTGTCGACGATCCGGTCGGCGTGCGGCTCGCGGCACTCGTTGCCGGCCGACTCGTCGTAGTGCCTGCAGTTGATGCACCGGTAGAGGTCGGCGTCACAGTCGGGGCAGGTGGTGCGGCGCCCGATGGGGCCGTCGAAGGCGAGGGCGGCGCCGCAGCCGTAGCAGGTCGTGGCCATGGAGGTATCATGTGACAGCCGGGGCGCCGGCGGCAATGCGAGAACCGATCCCGTTCGGCACCTACCTGCTGCTGGAGCGGATCGCCGTCGGCGGCATGGCGGAGATCTGGCTGGCGGTGCGCCCTGAGGCGCCGCGCCACCGGTTGGTCGTGAAGCGGCTGCTGCCGACCCTGGCCGACGACCCGGCCTTCGTCACCCTCTTCCTCGACGAGGCGCGCATCGGCGCCACGCTCGACCACCCCGGCATCGTCCCGGTCCAGGACCTGGGGCGGGAGCCGGGCGGCTACTTCCTGGCCATGGACTACGTGCCGGGGACCGACCTGCGAGCCCTGCTGGCCCACCTCCGGCAGCGCCGCCAGCTCCTCCCGGTGGCGCTGGCCTGCTGGATCGGCGTCCAGGTGGCCGAGGCGCTCGACCACGCCCACCGCGGCCGCGGCCACGACGGCGCGCCGCTCCACGTGGTGCACCGCGACCTCTCTCCGGCCAACCTGCTGCTCGGCTTCGACGGCGGCGTCCGGGTCATCGACTTCGGCGTGGCCAGCGCCGCCTTCCGCGCCCACCGGGAGGGGACGGTGCTGCGCGGCAAGTTCGGCTACCTCTCGCCCGAGCAGGTGCGCGGGCTCCCGGTCGACCGGCGCGCCGACCTCTTCTCCCTCGGGGCCGTCCTCCACGAGGCCCTGGCCGGTGAGCGGCTCTTCCGCGGCCCCTCCGACCTGGCGGTGCTGGAGCGGGTCCGGACCGCCGACGTTCGCCCTCCCTCGGCCCGCAACCCGGCCGTCCCGCCCGCGCTCGACGCCGTGGTGCTGCGTGCGCTCTCCCGCGAGCCGGCCGAGCGCCCGCCCTGGGCCTCGGCGCTGGCCGACGAGCTGCGCCCCTTCACCGGCGGGGCCGGCCCGGAGGCGCTGTCGGCGCTGCTGGAGCAGCGCTTCGAGATCGAGGCGGCGCGGGAGCGGGACTGGCAGGCCGGTGGGGCGCGGCGCTAGTTCCTCAGCGCCGAGCGGAGCGGGTCGAGCCGCAGCTCGGCGCCGCTGCGCGGGGAGTTCTCCAGGTCGGCGGAGAGCACCGCCACGGTCTCGACGTCGAGCCGGATCCGCTCCCACTCGTTGGCGTCGACCGCCAGGAACCCCGCGGCCACGCTCGGATCGAACTGGGTGCCGGCGCAGCGCTCGATCTCGGCGCGCGCCTCCGAGAAGGGCCGGGCCTTGCGGTAGGGCCGGTCGCTGGTCATGGCGTCGAGGGTGTCGACGACGTGGAAGATGCGGGCCCCGATGACGATCTGCTCGCCCTGCAGGCCGCCGGGGTAGCCGGTGCCGTCCCACTTCTCCTGGTGCTGCAGGACGATCTGCGAGGCCGGCCGAAGGTAGTCGACCCGCTGCAGCAGCGCCCAGCCGAGCTCGGGGTGGCGCTTCATCTCCGACCACTCGAGGGTGTCGAGCGGCCCCTCCTTGAGCAGGACCCGGTCGCGCACGCCGATCTTGCCGATGTCGTGGAGCAGAGCCCCGTGCTCGATGACGGTCAGGTCGGGGTCGACGATGCCCAGCGCCTGCGCCAG
>JANYBC010000243.1 GCA_025360965.1 Anaeromyxobacter sp.
CCCGGTAGAGTTCCCAGCTGCCGAGCAGCCCCGGGAAGACGATCCGGTAGAGGCTCCAGAGCTCGCCGAGGTGGTTCTCCACAGGCGTGCCGGAGAGCGCCACCCGGAAGGTGGCCTGCAGCTCTCGCGCCGCCCTGGCGCGGCGGGTGGCGGCGTTCTTGACGGCCTGCGCTTCGTCGAGGACCAATGTCGCGAAGCGCAGCGCCTTGAGCCGGTCCAGGTCGAGCGCCAGCAGCCCGTAGCTCGCCACCAGGACGTCGCCGGGCCCCAGCGTCGCCAGCGTCTCGGCCCGCTCCGAGTCGCGGAACAGCGTCACCCGGAGCGAAGGGGCGAACCGGCGCGCCTCGGCCGCCCAGTTGGCGCAGACCGAGGTGGGCGCCACCACCAGCGCCGGCCCCTCCGCCGCGCGATGGCACAGCAGCGCCAGCGCCTGCAGCGTCTTGCCGAGCCCCATGTCGTCGGCCAGCACGCCGCCGGCGCCCCACGCCGCCAGCCGCGCCAGCCAGCGGAAGCCCTCCACCTGGTAGGGGCGGAGCTTCCCCTTGAAGGCGGCCGGGACCCTGGGGTTGCGGCGCGAGGCCGCTCGCATCTGCTCGCGCAGGGTGGCGAAGGCGCCGTGGGCGTCGAGCGTGGCGCCGTCGCGGGCCAGATCGTCGAGGAGCCCGAGCGCCGAGGGACCGACCTCCAGGTCGCGGCCGGAGCTGACGCTGAGCTGGGCCAGCGGGGCCAGCCGCTCGGCCAGCTCGGCCGAGATGGCGAGCCAGGCGCCGCCCTCCAGCCGGACCACGCTGCGCCGCTCGCGGAGCGCCTCGAGCAGGAGCGCCAGCTGGACCCGCTCGCCGTCCACCTCCACGTGGCCGTCCAGGCCGAACCAGTCGCCGCGATCCCGCACCGCGACCCGCAGCCCCTGTACGCCGGAGGCGCGGACCAGCCGCGGCGCAGGGCCGGTCCACTCCACCGTCACCTCCTCGCGGCCGAGCCGCCGGAGCGCCTCCAGCACCGACAGGGCGCGGGCGTCATCCGGGACGCTCACCCGGAAGCCCGGGTGTTCCGCGGCGCCCTCGAGGGGCAGTCCGCGCAGCAGGGCCCGGGCGGCGTCGGTCTCCTGCTCGGGCGCGCGCCGGCAGCTCCTCCGGCCGGCCGGCGTCGAAGCTACCAGCCGCGGCGGTCCCTCGCCCGGCGGGTAGGCCGGCGCCTCGGGCAAGGGCTGGGCCAGCACCTGGAGCGAGAGTCCGACCTCGCGCAGCGACAGGCGCACCACCAGACCCGGGCCCGCCGGGACCTCCTCGCCGGCCAGCGCGGGGTCGAGCTCCAGCGGGACCAGCGCCTGGAGCGCCCCCAGCCGCTCCAGGAGCGCGCTCTCGGCCTGCGGCGGGAAGCGCTGGCCGCGCCGCTCCAGCGCGGCGGCGATCGTCGCCAGCACCTCCGGCGCCTCCGGCCGGATCACCAGGACCCGCCGCCGCTCCTCGTCCACCCAGGTGAAGGTCTGATCGACCCCGAGCCCTTCGAGGCAACGCCGGAGCTGGGGGAACGGCAGGGGGGCGCCGCCGGCGACGGCCGTCACCTCCAGGCTACCCTCGGACGCCGGGCGGACGCTCAGCGCCACGCCGGCCCGCTCCACCGTGAGCGGCGGCCCCTCGCCGTTCGAGGGGAATACCCGAGGGTGGCCGACCAGCGCCTCGACCGCCCGGCCGCCGACACCGAGGCCGCTGCCGCCGTAGGAGAAGGCGTAGAAGGTGCGCGTGTTGAGGCCGAGCTGCCGCAGCACCGCCTGGTCCTCCTCGGCCAGGCCTCCCTCGGCCCGCTCCAGCTCGCGCGCGGTGAGCCGCCTGGGTGCGCCGTGGCTGCCGTCCTTGCGGCGTTGCTCCCGGTACGGCACCACGTGCACGTTGCCCACGCGCCAGTCCGCCACCCGGAAGGAGAGGCGCAGCGCCGGCTCCCCGCCCGCCGCCGGCGACCTGGGCGGTGCGATGGCGCCGAGCTCGGCGAGCGCCCGCTGCCAGTCGGACAGCTCGACTTCCCGCGCCAGCGCAGTCCAGAGCGGCCCGGGCTCGGGGCGGCCCAGCTGCTCCAGCGCCACGTCGAGGGCCGCCAGTGTGTGGGCGCAGGGGCGGCGCGCCTGGCAGGTGCAATTCGGCGGCGGGAGCGGCGCCTCGAGCGCCCCCGCCACGGGGAGGACCACCGAGGGATCGCCAATGGCCTGGCTGCCGGTGCGCTGGCGCCGGCGCTCGAAGTAGTGCAGCCGCCTGGAGCCGGCCTCCACGATCAGCGCGTGGCTCGGCAGCCGGTCGAGCGCGCGGGGCGCCACCTGCCGGCGGAGCTCGGCCCGGAGTGCCGCGAGCCGCTGCGCCAGGATCGCCAGGGTCGGATCGGCCGGGCCGGGCCGCGGCCCGGCGTCCGCCTCGGCGCGGATCCCCGCTGCGACCGCCGCCACCTCGTCCGCCAGGAAGGACCAGGCCGCGGCACGCAGCGGGCCGGCGCCATCGTGGCGCAGCAGGCCGACCACCGGGGCCAGCAGCTCGCCGATGGTGAGGCTGGTGCGCATCCAGGTGGGGCAGCCCACCGCCGCCTCCCGGGCCGCCACGCTGGCAGAGCCGCCCACCACGGCGAGCTGATCGAGGACGCCGCGCGCCTCGGCCCAGGCCGCCAGCCGCTGCTCGTCGAGGCGAGTCGCGGCCCGCCGCAGGTCGGCGCAGCAGGCACCGAATGGCAGGCCGCTGTCGCACGGGCAGGTGGGCGGGGCGGTGGGAGCGGACATGGGCGGAGGATACCCGCGAGGGGTGACGGGGTCGCGGGCGAATCACGCCCCCGCCTTCCGGGCCGCCGCCACGGTCCGGGCGCGAGCCGGCGAGCCGAGGCGCAACTTACGGGGCTCCGAGGAGTGGGAGCTTGGCAAGTCCGTGCCGTCGCGGAGCAGGTCGAGGTAGGCCTTGTAGGAGTAGGCTCGGTCGCGGCGCTTGCCGGTTGTCTCAACAAGAATTCCTGAGGCGACCAGCGCATCCAGGGCACGCCCGGCCGTGGGCTTGGTGGTCCCAAGGAGTCTCTGGACGGTCCCCGCCGTCAGGATCGGGTGGCTCGGCAAGAGCTCGAAGAGGCGAACGGCGGCGACCGAGGCCTTCTCCCTCGCCAGAACCTTGTTGCGATCGGCGGCCACGAGGCTGAACAGGTCCCGGGCCGCGGTCACGGCCTCGTCGGAGACGGTCGCTACGCCATCGAGGAAGAAGTCGAGCCAGCCCTCCCAGTCGCCATCGACGCGAACGGCGTTGAGGCGGCGGTAGTACTCCGCGCGGTGCCGCTTGAAGAAGAGGCTGAGGTAGAGGAGCGGCTGGCCGAGGAGCTGCCAGTGCTCCAGGAGCAGGCCAACCAGGAGCCGCCCGAGACGCCCGTTCCCGTCGAGGAACGGGTGGATGGTCTCGAACTGGACGTGGAGGAGCCCGGCGCGGACCAGCTTCGGGAGGTCGTCTTCGGCGTGGACGTAGCGCTCCAAGGCCGTGAGAAGTTCGCCCAGGGCGTGAGGTGGAGGCGGGACGAAGACCGCATTGGCGGGTCGGCTGCCGCCAATCCAGTTCTGCGCTCTCCGGACGTGTCCGGGAGCCTTGTCGCCACCGCGAACGCCGCGCATGAGTCGCTTATGGGTCTCTGCCAGGAGCCTCGTCGAGATGGGAAGTCCCCTGGGCGCGGCGAGCTGGCCCCGAGCGTAGGCGACGGCGTCCAGGTAATTGCAGACCTCTTCGACGTCGGCGCTGGGGGCGACTCCCACAGCGGCCTCGAAGTTCAACAGGTCGACCAGGGACGCCTGGGTGCCCTCGATCTGCGAGGAGAGGACCGCTTCCTTGCGGACGAAGGCGTAGAGGAACCAGTCGACCGAGGGGACCATCTCGCTCGCGAGGCCGAGACGGGCGAGCGCGTGCTCGGCGAGACGGAGCCGGTCGGCCAACCTACCGGCAATGGTCAGCGGCGGTTCATGCGGAGGAAGCGGGGCCGGAATGAACGCATCGACCGGTTCGCCTCCGGCGACGGTTCGCTCGTATCGGCCTGTGATGCGATTGGTCATGACGGAATCCGGGATGTGAACGGGGCCGGTAGGCACGTCCGCGTGACTGGTGTCCAGCGCTAGTAACGCAGTCTTTACTAGTGACAGGGCGTAGTCAAGGTTCCGAGCACCGGGGCGCGGGAAGGAGACGCAAGGGCACTCGCAGGGCCTCCGTCCCGGTCAGCGCCCTCGCCGCGTAGGGGCGGGACGTACCGGCTTCGACTTGCCGTCGGGGACCGCGAGCTCGTGCTCAAACGCGTTCACGAGCTTGAGCAGGTCTGGGGCCTCGAAGGCGCGGCGCCGGGGCCCAGTCGAGACGCTCTTGAGCACCCCTGCTGTCTCCAGCTCGAGGAAGGCGGCGTTGATGGCCTGCGGAGTACGCCCCGTCAACTCAGCGGCGAGCGCCGAGGTGAGGATCGGCCGGGCCGGCAGATTCGCGATGATCGCTTCGGCGCTGGAGTCCGCCCGGGGGTGCCCAGCGCGCTCGCGCCAGGCGTCCTGGAGCTTGACGACGGCGTCCGCAAGCTTCTCCGAGTGCCTGGAGGCCTTGTGGATGGCCCAGCCGAAGAGGTCGAGCCAGTCGACGAGCCCCGCCTTCCCTCCGTTGATGTAGCGGCCGAGCCCCCGGATGTAGGCGTCCTTGCGCGTTGCCAGGACGAGGCTGATGGGCGGCACGAATCGCGGGGCCAGCCCCCGGCGACGAAGGATGAAGTGGATCAGCGCTCGACCGGTCCGCCCGTTGCCTTCGGCGAACGGGTGGATGGCCTCGAACTGGGCGTGCGCGACCGCAGACTGAAACACAGGTGACAGGTCATCCCGGTTCACGAAGGAGAGAAGGTCCTCGACCAGGTCCGGAACGCATTCCGGTGGAGGTGGGACGTGGTCGGCCCGATCTGGCGAGTAGGGGTTCTTGCCGATCCAGTTCTGCGTCTTCCTGAGCGTTCCGGAGCCGAAGGGGTTCGGCGCCAGGTCCATGAGGGTCTTGTGGACCTTGAGCAGATCCTTGAGCCGGAGAGGGTGCCCCTTCGACGCCATGTCGATGAGCTGCTCCATGGCCGCGATGTTGCCGAGGACGGCCTTGGCCGTGTCATCCTTGGCCTCCTCCCCACCGGCCTCTGCCCGGGCCAGCCGCCGCTGGGAGATCTGGAGCCCCTCGATCCATGAGCTGGCGATCGACTCGGCCCGCAGGAGCCGGGGGCCGAGAGCGCCGAGCTGGTGCGCGAGGAAGGGCTGGTTGAGCGATTGGATGGCGCGGTCGGCCTCAGAGACCTTCGCCATGACGGTCGTCGGCAGGCTCTCGTCCATCCCTGCAATTCTGTCGGGGATGATGACCTGGTAGGCGAACGAGCGCCGGGCGGCGCGGCCGCCGTAGGCGTCGGGGCTTGCCTCCCACCTGCGTGTCTCTCTCCGGGGCATTCAAGCATCCTTGCCGAGGGTTGAATTCATCGAAAGGATACGCGACAACCTTTCACTACGCTACTCCGGGCGAAAGGATCCGGACGGAGGCGGGGCAGGCGGTCTCCACCTCCAAGCCCACTCCGTGGCGTTCCAGCGTCCGTCCCTATCCTCTGCGAGGATGGGATCGAGAAAGGCGCGCGCTGGCTCGGTGACAGCCGCCAGCGTGGGCCACGGAAGTTCGTCCTCCTTGGCCATCTCAGCGTACGGCCTTTTCCATGCTGACGGAGGGTCAGGCAGCCGCGCTGGCGCGGCGTGGGTCCTGCGGTACGAGAATGTCTGCTGGATCGCTGCGCGCATCCGGGCCGCGTCCCGCTCTCCGACCTGGCCCAACAGTGCAAGGTCGGGCAAGTCCTTCACGCGGGTCGATGGCGTCGGTCTCGGCAGCGTGTAGGCATGCAGCTTCTCAGCGATGTGGGTCTCGACTGGGTAGAGCCGCATGACGGCGGGCTCGATGCCGGCGAAGGCCAGGAGGTCGTCGCCGCGCACCACCTCGGGCTCGCCCAGCATGGGATCGCCAAAGGCCACGTCGACTCCGAATGCCTGGCCGTAGAGCACGCCGGCCAACCGGCACTCCGCACGGAAACGCTGGCCCTCGTACTGGACGCCCGGCCCGGCGATGTCCGGGTGGCGCGCGTGGGCCCGGAGCTCGAACGTCATGAAGTCGCCCAGGTCGAGCCGACCCGCTTCTTGAAGGCGCCCAAGAAGCCCGTCCGGCGACCCTGCCAGGCGCAGGTCGATGTCGCGCGTGGTCCGCGCCCGCTCCAGTCGCACCTCGAGAACGAGGCCTCCCTTGAGCGTTGCCGCCTCTCCCAGCACGACCCCGAGTCGCGCCAGGTACCGGTCGAACACCAGCAACTGGCGGCGGCGGGTGATGTCGGCGCCGGTGCCAGCCACCTGCCGGAGTCGCTGGTCGAGCGAGGCCTTGAACGCCGCCGCGGTGCCGTAGCTGCGCGGCTTCATCCGTCGCTCTCCGGTGCCATGCGCTGGATCTCAGCGAGTCGCGCACCGGACACGAGCCCACGTTCCCCGGCCTGGGCGATTGCCTGTGCCACCAGGTCTGGCGCCACATGATCGCGAACACAGTCCATGAGCGTACGCTCCGGCGTCGTCACCGGGACGGGACCCACCCAGCCTCGCTCGCTCCTTCCCAGCGCCGCGTAGTGGAGGACGAGTCCGGTGGGGATCCGAAGGCGCCGCTGGCGCCAGTTGGTCGGCACCGTGACATGGACTCGCCGCGGCAGCACATCCGAGAGGTCGTAGAGCGACAGCGCCGTCTCGTGGGAAAGGACGCCCACCCGGCCCGTCCAGAGCCAGAGTTCGGTCAGGGCCTCGTGCTCCGTCGTGGGGAAGTGGACGACGCGGTAGATGCCCCGCCTCAGGCGGCGCACGCGGCCGTGCTCCACGTAGCGGCGGAGGAGCTGACGATACAGGCCTGCCCGCTCGGCCTGCTCGGCCGTGAAGAGGCCAGCCTGGCCCTCGGCGGCCTGGAAGAGCTTGTCCCAGCTCGTTGTTCGGCGCGTGAGTGTCACCGCAGCAATGTAAACGTAACGTTGCCTTTTGTGCAAGCGCCACCGAGTCTGGTTCGGGCTCTCCGGTGCGGCCTCCGTGCTCCTCGAGGCGGATCGCACGGCACTGACGAGCACAGACGGGCGCGTCTACCGAACCAGGGATCTGGCCGCCTGGAGTGCCAACGCGCCGAGGCTCGCCAAGCGACTGGTGAGGGAGGACCGGCTCGTGCCCCTGGCGCACGGCCTCTTCACCCACCCGAGAAAGGGGCGCTATGGAGACGTGCCTCCCGAGGACGAGGAGGTCATGCGGGCGTTCCTCGACGGGGGGAAGTTCGTCTTCACCGGGCCAGAGCGATGGAAAGCCCTGGGGCTCGGGAGCACAGCCATGTACGCAGCGCCCCTGGTCTACAACACCAAGCGATCAGGGACCTTCGAGCTTGGCGGCCGGCGCTTCGTGCTGCGCCGTGTGGCCTTTCCGCCGCGCCCGGTCCCGGAGTGGTTCGTCGTGGACCTCTTCGAGAACGCCGACGGCGCGGGGGTGGCGCCGGTGGACGTCGCTGCCGCCCTGCAGCGCGCAGTGGCCGCGGGGCAGTTCGACACGGAACGCCTCCGCGAGATGGCGAAGCGCTACGGAACCCGACGGACCAGATTGCTCGTGGAGCGAGCGCTGGCGGCGAGCGCCACATAGGCGATGGGGCAGCTGGCCAGCTTCGACGACAACCGACACCATTGACGGCGGAGGCATCCCGGCAGCCTCAGCGGTGTACGATCCGTGGCAGGCTTCGCATCCTCAGGTGGATCGGTCAGGTGGCTTCTTCCGCACCGCTCCAGCAACGGAGGGCTCAATTCGTGAAGCGCACTGGCAAGAAGGCACGAGCGACAACCTATGGGAGGAAGCGAGGTCTTCCCAGTGATCGGGCGCGAGTCGCCGAGCTCGACCGCCTCATCGCCGAGGTCGTCGTCGATGCCTACTGCGACACCGAACAGGCAGCGGCGTTCCACTGCGTGTTGGAGGAGGAGCTGGAACTGCCGCTCCAGGTCGAACTGGGGGCCGCAATCGCGACCGTGGTGGGTTTGGAGTTGACCGACGACGACCGGCTCGTCGCCGTGTGCCGGATGGGGCGATCGCGCCGGAGAGTTCCGCTCACCGAGCTGGCGGCCCCGGTGAAAGCTTCAAGCGGGGCGAAGTGGCTTGATGCATACCTCCGATGGGCGCGAGGTCGGTGACCATGGGTACCGGTGCTCCAGGAGCTCATCGACGACTGCGGCCACGAGGTCCTCTTCTTCGCCGACGAGGGCGGGTCGTGGCTGGTCGGCGTCGGCTGGGGGCAGGTGCTCCCTGTCTGGATCAGGGTTCTCTCCGCATCGACCGATGCCAAGGGGTTCGCGACCGCGGTCGTCGATCGCCATCGGCGGCTGCCACCCTCGGTGACCTGCGTGCTTGGGTTCGTGAGCTCCCCGAGTCGAAGAAGTCCGAGTTGCTCGTCGGCCTCGTCGAGCATGGAGCGATGCGGTCCCGGGCGCGGGCCACCGGGAGAGGGCGCCGCAGGCTGCCCGCTGAGGAGTGAGCCCTGGCCGACCTACCAGTACACTTGAACGGGGAGTCAATCGATGAAGCGCAAGAGGCCGGTCCGACCCAAGAGGCCCTACATCGCGACGCCGGACCAGGTGCGGATCACGCGCAACGCGCACGGGGCAGTCATCGACTATGCCGAGGAGAACGTGTCGAGCGTACGCCTTCGGATCTCGACCGGGGACGTCGCGACCATGACGGACGAGGAAGTCCTCGCGGTGCACAATCAGTGCATCGGGGCCCAGGAGGCGTCGGCGGCAGCGTTCGAGTGGGTCGCCGTCGAGGTGCCGCCCGGCACGCCGCAAGTGAAGCGAGATCGTCGCTCCGGTCGCCTCGTTCCACGCGGCGACGTCCTGCGATGCCACATCACGGACGGCAGCGAGGTGGAAGGCGATCCGGTGGCGATCTACATCGACGATCAGGAGTACACGCTGCGCGAGTTCGGCGAGGTCCTGAGCATGTACGCAGGGTGGGGGATGCGGGTCGCGTTCGTGCCCGACGACGAGGTGTACGAGGAACCCGCCATCGAGGTGCGCAAGCCGAAGCGAGGGCGGTAGAGCCCGGTGCCAACGATGACCACGCCCTCTCAGGAAGATTTCGAGAACTGCCGGTGCGGTTCCGAGCTGAGTCGCTTCAAACGACCCCCACCTCCGCCATCTCCCCCCTGATCGGCAAGTGGATGAACGCAGCCTTCATCGGCTTCTTGAGCGCCTGCGCCAACACCTTCGCGTACCAGCCGAGTTGGGGCGCGTACTCCTCGACCAGCCGCCGGTCGCGCTCCTTCTCGCTCCCAGGGAAGGACTTGTGGTCGACCAGCACGAAGCCGTCCTCAAGTTCGAGGAACAGGTCGACCTCGCCGACCAGCAGCCGCGGCGGGTCCTCGGCCAAACGCGCCCGCACCGGCCACTCCCTGAACCAGGTGGCTCCCGGGTAGCGAGCGCCGAGCCACTTCCGCAGCGCGTCGGAGGTGGCGAGCAGCGTCTCCGGCGCCACGGCTCCCTCCACCCTGAAGCCACGCAGGATCCGCCTGGCCATCGCCGTGCGTGCAGCGGCATCGCCCGGCCTGTCTGCCGCCAGGAAACCATGAATGGCGTCACCCACAGGCCCGGCCTGCTCCGGCGTCCCCTCCAGCAGGTGCGCCCCTCCGAGCCGGTCGACCGACACGATGCGCGGCTTGCCAGCGAGCGGCTCCGCGGAAGGGTTGAGCCGTTCCGGCAGCCGCTCGACCCGCGCCGCCGGCGCGTACCAGCGGGTGGCCGGCCGCGCCCTCGCGCGGGCGAGCGGCGGCATCCCAGAGAGCTCGCGCACCTGGCACGGCCATTCGCTCGCGCCAACGGTGATCGATCGCTTCCCCGACGGCTCCTTGAACGGCGCCTCCAGCAGCGCCTTCCCCTCGGCGTCGCGCAGCAGGTCGAGCGACTTGGTCGCCGCTCCATCCCTGTCCGAGACCTTGGCCGCCAGCACCAGCAGGTCGCGCGGCCGGGTGAAGCCGACGTAGAGCACGCGTAGCCGCTCGCGGTGGTCGGAGAGCGTTGCCTTCTCGGCCTCGGGTGTCAACGCCGCGGCACCGGCCAGCGCCAGTCCCTTGCTCATCTGCCCGTACGGCCAGGGCCACCAGCGGATGCAGCGCCCTGCCAGCGGCGCGTTGAAATTTCGACGAGGGCCACGTGGACCACGAGCCGATCGCCGACCTCGCCTCGGCGCTGCGCAAGGCGATCAACCGGAGCTTGATCCAGGCGAGCCAGGCGCGCGCCGCGGGGCGCAAGGGCAGCGTGCTCAAGCTGCTCGCCTCGAGCTGGGCCCGGTTCATGCGCGTCTACTTCCTCGAGGGCGCCTGGCGCTTCGGCGGCGACGGCGTGGTCTGGGCGGGGGTGCAGGCGTTCTCGCCGTTCAGCAAGTACGCCTTTCTCCTCGAGCGGCCGGTGACCCCGGCCGAGGCGCGGCAGGACGGCGGGCCCGG
>JANYBC010000257.1 GCA_025360965.1 Anaeromyxobacter sp.
CGTTGACGGTCTGGGCGTCCTTTGCCCCCATGGCGACGCGGGCCACGTAGGCGTGGCCGTAGGTCATGGCCAGCATGGCCAGGTCCTTCTTCGGGGTCGACTTGCCGGCCATGGCGAACTTGGCCGCGGCCCCCATGGGCGTGGCCTTGGAGGCCTGGCCGCCGGTGTTGGAGTAGACCTCGGTGTCGAGCACCAGGATGTTGACGTCGCGCCCGGCGGCGATGACGTGGTCGAGGCCGCCGTAGCCGATGTCATAGGCCCAGCCGTCGCCGCCCACGATCCAGATCGACTTCTTGAGCAGGAAGTCGGTGATCTCGGAGAGGCGCCGCGCCTCGAACCGCGTCTGGCCGCCCAGCTTCTGCTTGAGCTGGAGGATGCGGGCCCGCTGCGCCTCGATCCCCTTCTCGTCCGACTGGTCGGCGGAGAGCAGCGCCGCCACCAGGTCGTCGCCGACCGTGGTGCCGAGCTGCGAGAGCAGCTCGCGGGCGTGCTCGGCCTGCTTGTCGACCGCCAGCCGCATGCCGAAGCCGAACTCGGCGTTGTCCTCGAAGAGCGAATTGGCCCAGGCCGGCCCGCGCCCGGCGTCATTCACGGTGTAGGGCGTGGTCGGCAGGTTGGCGCCGTAGATCGAGGAGCAGCCGGTGGCGTTGGCGATCAGGGCCCGGTCACCGTAGAGCTGCGTCAGCAGCTTGATGTACGGAGTCTCGCCGCAGCCGGTGCAGGCGCCGGAGAACTCGAAGAGCGGCCGGAGGAACTGCGTCCCCTTGACGTCGAGCTTGAGCGCGCTGCGATCGGGGTCGGGGATGGCGAGGAAGAAGTCCCAGTTCTTCCGCTCCGCCTCCTTGATGGGCAGGGCGTCGGCCATGTTGAGGGCCTTCACGCCCTTCTCGGTCTTCGACTCGGCCGGGCAGATCTCCACGCAGAGGGTGCAGCCGGTGCAGTCGTCCGGAGCCACCTGGATCGTGTACTTCTTCCCCTTGTCGGTCGGCGACTTGAAGTCCATCGACTTGAAGGTGGCCGGCGCCCCGCCGAGGGCCGCCGCCTCGAAGAACTTGGGGCGGATGCAGGCGTGCGGGCAGATCAGCGCGCACTTGTTGCACTGGATGCAGAGGCTCGGCACCCAGGTCGGGATGTCGAGGGCGATGGAGCGCTTCTCCCACTGCGCCGTAGCGGTGGGCCAGGTGCCGTCGACCGGGAAGGCCGAGACCGGCAACAGGTCGCCCTTGCCGGCCAGGATCAGCGAGGTGACGCGCTGGACGAAGTCCGGGGCCACCGAGGAGACCGCGGGCGGCCGCGGCTTCCCGTTGACCTGCCTGCCCGCGACCTTGAGCTCGTGGAGGTTGGCCAGGGTCTGGTCGACCGCCTCGAAGTTCTTGCGGACCACCTCGACGCCCTTGCGCTGGTAGGTCTTCTCGATGGTCTTCTTGATGTGGCCGATGGCCTCGTCGCGGGGCAGCACGCCGGAGATGGCGAAGAAGCAGGTCTGCATGACGGTATTGATGCGCACCCCCATGCCGGTCTCGCGCGCCACCTTGAAGGCGTCGATGACGTAGACCTTGAGCTGCTTCTGCAGGATCTGCTCCTGCACCTCGCGCGGCAGCTGCTCCCAGGCCTGGTCGGGTCCGTAGATCGAGTTGAGCAGGAAGGTGGCGCCCGGGACGGCGAACTCCACCATCTCGTACTTCTCGAGGAAGCCGAACTGGTGGCAGGCCACGAAGTTGGCGCGGGTCACCAGGTAGGCCGAGCGGATGGGCTTGGGCCCGAAGCGCAGGTGGCTGACGGTGATCGAGCCGGACTTCTTCGAGTCGTAGACGAAGTAGCCCTGGGCGTAGTTGGGCGTGTCCTCGCCGATGATCTTGATCGAGTTCTTGTTGGCGCCCACCGTGCCGTCGGCGCCCAGGCCGAAGAAGAGGGCGCGGACCACGTCCTTGCCCTCGGTGTCGAAGGACGGGTCGTACTTGAGCGAGAGGTGGGTGACGTCGTCGTTGATGCCGACCGTGAAGTGGCGCTTGGGGCGCGGCTTGGCCAGCTCCTCGAAGACCGACTTGACCATGGCCGGCGTGAACTCCTTGGAGGAGAGGCCGTAGCGGCCGCCGATCACGGTGAGCTGGTGGTGGAAGCGGTCGATGTGGGCCTGCTCGGCCTCGCGCAGCGCCGTGACCACGTCCATGTAGAGCGGCTCGCCGAGCGCGCCCGGCTCCTTGGTCCGATCGAGCACGGCGATCTGGTGCACCGAGCGCGGCAGGGAGGTCATGAACTCGCCGAGGGCGAAGGGCCGGTAGAGCCGGACCTTGACCATGCCGACCTTCTCGCCCTGGGCCACCAGGTGGTCGATGGTCTCCTGGGCGGTCTCGCAGCCCGAGCCCATCAGCACGATGACCCGCTCGGCCTCGGGGTGGCCGTAGTACTCGAAGAGGCTGTAGCTGCGCCCCACCACCTTGGCGAACTCGTCCATGGCGGCCTGCACGTGCAGGTGGACGTCGGTGTAGTAGGGGTTGCAGGCCTCGCGGGCCTGGAAGAAGGCGTCGGGGTTCTGCGCCGTGCCGCGGATGGTGGGGGCGTCGGGGGTCAAGGCCCGCGACCGGTGCGCCGCCACCAGCTCCTCGGGGATGAGGGTGCGCAGGTCGTCGTCGGTCAGCTCCTCGATCTTGGCCACCTCGTGCGAGGTGCGGAAGCCGTCGAAGAAGTGGAGGAACGGGACCCGGCTCTTCATCGAGGCCAGCTGCGCGATCACCGCGAAGTCGTGCGCCTCCTGCACCGAGTTGCTGGAGAGCAGGGCGAAGCCGGTCTGCCGCACCCCCATGACGTCCTGGTGGTCGCCGAAGATGGAGAGGGCGTGGGTGGCCAGGGTGCGGGCCGAGACGTGCATGCAGAACGCGGTCAGCTCGCCCGCGATCTTGTACATGTTCGGGATCATCAGCAGCAGCCCCTGCGACGCCGTGAAGGTCGTCGTCAGGGCGCCGGCCTGGAGCGCGCCGTGGACCGCGCCCGCGGCGCCGCCCTCCGACTGCATCTCGGCCACCGAGGGGACGGTGCCCCAGACGTTCTTCATCCCCTTGGCCGCCCACTCGTCGGCCCACTCGCCCATGTTGGAGGACGGGGTGATGGGGTAGATGGCCGCGACCTCGTTGATCCGGTAGGCGACCGAGGCGACCGCCTCGTTGCCATCCATGGTGACCATGCGCCTGACCGCCATCGTGCCTCCGCGGCGGGGCCTGGAGCGCCCCGCTGTGCCGCGTTGTTGGGTGACCCGCGATGCTACCGAAGGGGCGGGAGTCTAGCAGATCGGCCGGCGGCGCCGGCAAGCCGCCTGCCGACCGGTTTTGCTGGGCCCGGCCCGAGACTGGACTGGATCAGCCCTTGACCTCGATGCGGGGGGCGTCGGCCCAGAGCCCCTCGAGATCATAGAAGATCCTGGTTTCACGGCCCATCACGTGGGTGACCACGTCGCCGTAGTCGACGATGATCCAGTTGCCGGTCTCGTAGCCCTCCACGGCGATCTTGGCGTGGCCGGCCTCCTTGAGCTGCTGGTCGACGTGGTCGGCGATGGCGCCGGCCTGCCGATCCGAGTCGGCGGTCAGGAGCACGAGGTAGTCGGCGTAGGACGAGAGGCCGCGCACGTCGAAGATGATGATGTCCTCGGCCTTCTTCTCGAGGCCGGCTCTGGCCACCGCCAGGGCGGTTTCGCGCGACGGGTCCGGCAGGTTGACGTCGGGCACCGCCGGCGGCGGCGCGGCCTCGCGGCCGATCGACTTGGGCATCTTGCGGCGCGGGCCGTACTTGCGCGGCAGCTTGCGCTCCAGCGCCGGCTTCTTCTTGCCCTTGGCGCCGCCCGCCTTGAAGGCCGGGCGCCCCGTGGCCGCGAGCTTCCTGCTGGCGGGCTTCTTCGGCGCGGTCTTCTTCGCGGAGAACTTCTTCGCCGGACTCTTCTTCTTCGTCGCCATGCTTCCCTCGTGGACCCGGTCAGGCCCGGATCTGGCCGTCGCCCTCCACCACGAACTTCCGGGTGGTGAGCTCGTTGAGCCCCATCGGCCCGAAGGCGTGGAGCCGCGAGGTGCTGATCCCGACCTCGGCGCCCAGGCCCAACTCCCCGCCGTCGTTGAAGCGGGTCGAGGCGTTGACGATCACGGCGGCGGAGTCCACTTGTTGCACGAAGATCTCGGCCTGCGTTTCACTGCGGGTCAAAATCGCGTCGGTGTGGTTACCGTACTCGGCGATGAAGTCCAGGGCGGCGTCCAGATCGGGCACCGTCTGGATACTCAATGTCAGCGACAGGAATTCCTGGCCGAAATCGGCGGGCACGGCGGGCACGGCGGGAATACCA
>JANYBC010000185.1 GCA_025360965.1 Anaeromyxobacter sp.
CGGGCGTCGAGCAGCGGGGCCCGCTCGTCGAGGATGATCAGGTCCGGGAAGCGCAGGATGGCCAGCTGGAGCGCGCGCGAGCCGTCGCGGGCGCCGTGCACCTGGTAGCCGCGCTGCCGCAGCGGCGCCGAGAGCAGGCGCACCGTCTCGGGGTCGGGGTCGGCGATGAGGATCTTGCGGGCGGAGGCCATGGCGGTCCGGGGCTACAGGGGCTGCAGGTCGTAGAGCGCCTGCAGGTGCTGCACCAGCAGGTCGACGAGCGGGACGTCGGAGGTCTGGAAGGCGCGGCCGTGGACGTTGCCGAGCCAGGCGTAGCCGCCCTGCTCGGAGAGGTAGAGCAGGAACTGGTGGCCGCCGAGCCGCTTGTCGCCGTCGAGCCAGACGTCGGTGAGCTGGGCGTGCGGGCTCGACTGCGGGGCGCCGCCGCGTGGGCCGAGAAGGAAGACGTGGGCCGGGAGGTCGCCGGCCCGTCCGGTGGCCTCGACGGCCGGGAGCGCGGCGCGCAGCGGGGCGCGGGCCAGCCCCGGGCCGCCGACGTAGACCAGGCCGCGGGCCCTCGGATCGCGGGAGAGCTCGCGGGCCACCTCGCGCTGGATGGCGGCGAAGGCTTCGGCGTCGGCCGGGAGGCGGGCCGAGGGGCTGGTCTCGGGGATGCGCCCGGCACCGGCGATGAGCAGGTCGCAGAGCTCCCAGAAGTCGGTGCGCCCGTAGTCGGCCAGCTGGAGCCGGCGCACCAGCGAGCCCTGCTGGGCCTCGACCCGCCGCCGCGACCAGTGGAGCAGCTCGTCGAAGTCCTCGCCGTCGCGCGGGAAGGCGGCCGCCCCCATGCTCACCAGCACCGGGGCCTGCTCCTCCAGCTGCTTGATGGAGGCCTCGCCCTTGATCTCCTCGGCGGCGCGCCGCAGGAAGAGCTGGGCGCCGAACGGATCGGTCTCGGGGAGCAGCAGGTAGTACTCGGACTCCGAGACCTTGGCGAGGATGTCGGCGTCGCGGATGACGCGCGAGACGGCGCCGACCAGATCGCGCATGGCCTTGCGGTAGAGGTCGCGCCCGCCGGTGCGGCGCAGCTGATCGACGTTGTCGATGGAGATGATCACCAGCGAGAAGGCGCGGCTGTAGCGGCGCGCCTTGTAGAACTCCTTGCCGGCGTAGTCGACGAAGTAGGCGAGGTTGTAGGCGCCGGTCTCGCGGTCGCGCAGGCCGACCCGCTCCAGGGCCTGGAAGCGGCGGGCGTTGCGCACCGCCACCGCCGTGTAGTCGGCCACCGCCAGCGCGGCGGCCTGCTCCTCGCCGCCGAAGCGGCCCCGGGCCCGGTCGGCCAGCAGGGCCAGCCCGACCAGTTCCTCGTCGGCCACCAGCGGCACGTAGAAGGCCTCGTCGGCGCGGGCGCCGGGGGCGGGATGCGCGGCCGGGCGGGAGGCCATGCCGGCCCAGGGCTGGGCGTGCGGGTCGATGCGGGCCGCCAGGGCCTCGCGCTCCACCACGCCGCGGTAGCCGCGCAGGGTGAGCGCGCCGCGCTCGTCGGCGATCCAGAGGGCAGTTCCCTGGGCGTCGGTGACCCGGGCCAGCACCTGCAGCGCCAGCTCCTGCACCTTCTCGAGGTCGAGGGTGCCGAGGATCTTGAGGGCGTCGCCGAGGTGCTGCGACGGGTCGGCGGACAGGGCCTGCTGGTCGCCGCTCATGGGAGACCGGTCTCGCCGGAGTAGACCCGCTCGGCCGGCCCGCGCATGGTGACGCGGGTGAGGTCGGCCGAGACGGTGATGGTGAGGGCGCCGCCCGGCAGCCGGACCTCGATGGGCGTGCCGGACGGGCTGGTGCCGGCGTGCACCGAGGCGACCGCCGCGGCGCAGGCCCCGGTGCCGCAGGCCTCGGTCAGGCCGCAGCCGCGCTCCCAGACCACGAGATCGAGGCCGCCGGGGCCGGGGCGGGCGAAGCCGACGTTGACGCCGCCCGGCACCTGCCGCTCGATGGCCGGGCCGATCTCGGCGGCCCGCGCGCGGGTCGGCTCGTCGAAGAGGACGGCGTGCGGGTTGCCGAGGTTGACGCGCACGGCGCGCAGCTTCTCCTCGCCCACCGTGAAGACCTGCTCCCCCTCGACGCGGGCCGGGCCCATCTCCACCGAGACCGAGTCGACCTGGCCGCCGGAGCCGCGGTGGATGGTGCAGGTGCGCGGGCCGGCGTCGGTGTCGATGGTGAGGTCGCCGGAGAGATTGCCGGCGTCGGCCAGGTGGCGGGCCACGCAGCGGATGCCGTTTCCGCACATCCGGGCGATCGAGCCGTCGGCGTTGAAGATGTGCAGGGTGGCGGCCGAGCCGGGGGTGCGCGGCCGCAGGATGGTGAGGACGCCGTCGGCGCCGAGCCCGCGGTGCCGGTCGCAGAGCCGCACCGCCCGCGCGGCCGTCATGAGCGGGCCGTCAACCACGACGAAGTCGTTGCCGATGGCCTGGTACTTCACGAAGCGGAGCAGGGGCACGGCGGGCATTGTAGCCGGTCCGGGGCCGTCGCGTCCCGGCCGCTCGTCACTCCCAGAGCGCATCGACGGGGCAGGCGGTCAGGGTGGGACCGAAGGGGAGGGACTGGTCGCCGAGGTAGAGCAGGACCCCCCGCACGAACGACTTCCCGGCGGTCTCGGCCAGCGCCCTCAGCCCCTTGAAGTCGGACGATGAGACGGTGCTGGTCACCTTGACCTCGATGCCGACGACGCGCCCGCGGCCATCCTCGAGCAGCAGGTCGACCTCGGCGCCGGCGTGGGTGCGGAAGTGCATCAGGTTGGGGCGGGCCTCCGACCAGCCGAGCTGCTTGCGAAGCTCGGCGGCCACGAAGGACTCGAGCAGGGGTCCGAGCAGGGTGCGCTCCCGCGCCAGGGCCGGGGCTTCGACGCCGAGGAGAGCGGCGGCGAGGCCGGTGTCCACCAGATGGAGCTTGGGCGTCCGGGCCAACCGCTTGCCCCGGTTCGACGACCAGGCGGGGAGCTGGTGGACGAGGAAGAGCGTCTCGAGCAGCGCCAGGTAGCGCTTGAGGGTCGAGACCGGCAGTCCGAGCGTCCGGCTCAGCTCGGCGTGGTTGACTGTGGCCCCGGTCCGGGCGGCGCAGAGCTGGAGCAGGCGGTGGAGCGCGCCGGGGTCCTCGATGGCGGCGACGTCGCGGACATCGCGGCTGGTGATGGTGGTCAGGTAGGCCTCGAAGAAGGCACGCCGGCGGCCCGGGTCGCGGCGGGTCGCGGCCTCCGGGTAGCCGCCCTGGAGGAGCCGCGGGACCAGGTCGACGCCACCCTTCCCGGCCGGCCGCTCACCGCGCAGCACCTTGTCGATGAAACTCTCGCGCCGACCGAGCAGCTCGCCCTGCGAGAGCGGCCAGAGCGTGGCCACCTCCATGCGCCCGGCCAGCGACTCGGAGACCCGCGGCAGGGCCAGCACGTTGGCCGAGCCGGTCAGCAGGAAGCGGCCGGGGCGGCGGTCGTTGTCGATGGCCACCTTGATGGCCGGGAGGAGGCGCGGCGCCTTCTGGATCTCGTCGATGACCGCTAGGCCCTTGAGACCGGCAACGAAGCCGATCGGGTCCTCGATGGCGGCGTCGAGCACCCCCTGGTCGTCGAGCGACCGGTAGGTCGCCTCACCGCCCCGGGCCGCGGCGATGGCGCGGACCAGCGTGGTCTTGCCGGTCTGGCGGGGGCCGACCAGCATGGTGGCCGGGGTGTCGGCCAGGGCGGCCTCGATGGCCGGCTGCTGGTGGCGGGTGAACACCAGCGCAGTCTGGAGGGTCCGTGGTTGAAATTCAACCACTGGGTGGTTGAAAATCCACCACGACATGGCGGAATATCCACCATCCGGCGTCTAAGGCCGCGCAACCCCACAGAAACGCTCGATGGCGCCGGTCAGGATGTCGGCGCAGCTTTCCAGCTCCGCGACCGCCACCCGCTCCCCGGTCCGGTGGGCCACGCGGATGTCGCCGGCGCCGAAGACCACGCCCTCGGCCCCCATGCCGATCACCTCGGGCAGCTCGGTGCCGAAGGGGACGGTGATGCTCGGCCGGCCGCACGCCTGCTCCAGGTAGCGGACGATCTCGGCGTCGGGGGCGGTGACCGCGGCCGGGTCGGTGCGGAGCGGCGAGATGGCGACGGCGAGCCGGCCCCCGCTCTCGGCAGTGAGCCGCCCGCAGGCCGCCTCGAGCAACCGCAGGGCCTGGCGCGGCTCCTGGCCGGGGAGCGGCCGCCACTCGTAGCTGAAGGTGCAGCTGCCGGCGATGATGTTGCGGGCCTTGCCGCCGGAGATGACGCCGACGTTCCAGGTGGTGAAGGGCGGGTCGAAGGCGGTGTCGCGCACCGCCGTGAGCTCGCCGCCGATACGCTCCAGCTCGGTGAAGAGCCGGCCGACGGCGTGGATGGCCGAGGCCCCGACCTCCGGGTAGGCGCTGTGGCCTTCCACGCCGGTCACCTCGACCTCGACGGCGCAGTAGCCCTTGTGGGCCCGGACCGGCACCAGCGAGGTCGGCTCGCCGATGATGGCGTGGCGCGGGTGGATGCGCCCCTCGGCCAGCGCCTGCTTGGCGCCGAGGCAGCCGACCTCCTCGTCGGCGGTGAAGAGGAGCGTGAGCGGGTGGGCGCCGGGCAGCGTGCGGCGGGCGGCGGTGACGGCGGCGGCCAGGAACCCCTTGGTGTCGGCCGAGCCGCGGCCGAGCACGTGGCCGTCGCGGAGCGGGGCGGTGAGGGCCTCGGTCCAGGCCGGATCGAAGGGGACGCAGTCGGTGTGGCCGATGAGGGCGAGGCCGCCCGGCAGGTCGGGGCCGCGCCGGCAGCAGAGGTTCTGCTTCTGCACGCCGTCGGCGTCGAGCCAACCGGTGCGGCGGGTCGTGAAACCCAGGGGCTTCAGCTCGCCTTCGAGCAGGTCGAGCACCGGGCCGTTGGGGCGGCTCGAGGTCGAGTCGATCCGGATGAGGGCCTGCAGGAGCGGGACGAGGTCCATGCCCCTACTATGGGACGACCAGGGCGACCGCGTCGAGGGCGAGGGTGACCCGCTCGATGGCGCCGGCCGTCACCTTGCGGTGCTGGCGGATGGCGCCGAGCGCAGCCTCGACCTGCTTCTTCCCCGCCCCGCCGGCGAAGGCGGCCTCGACCAGCCGCTGCTCCTCGCCCGAGGCGTGGGCGTCGAGCCGGGCCAGCGCCTTCTCCTTGCGCTTCACGAGCCGGGCCTCGGCCTCGGCCTGGGCGGCGCTGTGGACCCGCTCCAGCAGGGCCGGCGGGACGGCGCCGACGCGGGCGTCCTCGGCGTCGTCGGCCTCCGACTCGAGGCGATCGCCGCCGCCGGTGATGAGCCGGTGGGCCTCGAGGTCGAGGAGCACGGTGATGGGGCTGCCGGTGAGGTAGCGGGAGGCCTGGCGCGAGCCGATGCGGGCGCCCGGGGTGGTGTCGGCGTCGGTGGCCCAGGCCATCGTGAAGCGAATGGCGAGGCCGCCGCGGCGCGGGGCCCAGGGGCGGCGCATCACCGCCACCCGGCCGGCGTCGCCGTCGCGGGCGATGCCGATCAGCGCCTCGACCAGCCGGTGGCCGGTGGCGAACCACTCCAGCTCGTCGCGCTGCACGGCGGTCTCGCGCCAGAAGGAGCCGAGGAAGGTCTCCGGCTCGTCGGGGACGGCCATGCCCGGGAGGGCCTCGACGCGCAGGCCGCTGCCGATGGTGAAGGCGACCTCAAAGGGCGAGACGTTCTGATCGGTGTCGACGTCGAGCCCGATGCGCCGGCCGATGTCGGCGCCGAGGTCCTCCAGCTCCTCCTCGAGCCAGCGGGAGAGCGTCACCAGGGCCTCGCGCAGCGCCTCCATGCCGGCCTCGGTGGGGATGCCGCCGAGCGAGGCGATGCCCTCGGGCGGCTCGTCGTCGAGCCGGGCGAAGGCGTTGCCGACCAGCGCGGCCAGCTCGGGGAGCGAGGCGGAGCGGATGTCGAGGAGCGGGTCGCCGTCGTGCTGGACGCGGCGGGCCTCGGCGACGCGGGCCCTGAGCTTGGCGCGGAAGTCGGCGCGGGCCTTGGGGGTCTTCTTCTTGCGCAGGCTGGCCAGCTCGGCCGGGAGCGAGGCGAGCACGGCGTCGAGGCCGCCGACCGGCTCCTCGAAGATGCCGATGTCGTGCTCGTAAAGGTCGGCGAGGAACTGCTCCTCGCCCGGCTCGGCCACCACGTGGATCTGCACCGGCCGAGTCTGGCCGAGGCGGTCGAGCCGGCCGATGCGCTGCTCGAGCGTGAGCGGCGACTCGGGGAGGTCGGCGCAGACCAGGTGCGAGGCGAACTGGAAGTTGCGGCCTTCTCCCCCGGCCTCGCCGGAGAGGAGCAGGCGCGGGCCTTCCGGGTCGCGGAAGCGGGCCACCAGGCGATCGCGGGCCTCCAGCGTCTGGGCGCCGTCGTAGGAGAGCGACTCGTAGCCAGCGCCGGCGATGCCGACCTGCAGCTCGGCGAGGTGGTCGAGGTCGGAGCCGAAGACCAGCACCTTCTCGCCGGCCCTGGCGAGGCCGGCGCAGAGGTCGATGAGGGCCTTCATGCGGCCGCCCTTGGCGACGTCGAAGCGCTGCAGCTGCCGGGCCGTGAAGGCGCCGACCTTGACGCGGCGGTTGCGGATGAGCCGGGCGGAGAGGGAGTAGTGGTCGGCGAGATGCGCGAGCAGGTCGTCGCGGGTCTGGTCGCCGTGCTGGAAGGTGACGTCGTCGGGGGAGAGCTTGCGCAGCGTCTTGAGCGCCGCCTTGACCGTGCCGCCGGCGAGCAGCTCGCGGGCCACCGTGGCGTAGGCCTCGTGCTGCTCGAGGCGGGCCAGGAAGCCCTCCACGTCGGTGCTGGGGATCGGCTCGACGATGGAGAGGAGGCGGAAGTACTCGCGCGGGTCGAGCCGGACCGGCGTGGCGGTGAGCAGGAGCGCGCCGAAGGAGCGGCGGCAGAGCGGGGCGACCAGGGCGTGGAGGTCGTCGGCGGCGAGGTGGTGGGCCTCGTCCACGATGACCAGGTCGAGCGCGGTGGCGGTGAGGGCGCGGGCCAGCGCCTCGTCGGCCAGCAGGGCCTCGAAGGAGACGATGGCGAGTGGCGAGCGGGTGAGCGCGGCCTCGAGGCCGCCCAGCTCGGCGACGCGCTCGGCGGTGAGGAGCGTGAAGAGTGCGTTGAACTTGTGGAAGAGCTCGGCGAGCCACTGGAAGGCGAGGTGCTCGGGGACCACGACCAGGACGCGCTCGGCGAGGCCGAGCTGGCGCATGCCGGCGAAGACCAGGCCGGCCTCGACCGTCTTGCCGAGGCCGACCTCGTCGGCGAGGACGAAGCGCGGGAGGCGGTCGGCGAGGATGCGGCCGGCGGCGCCGACCTGGTGGGGGAGGACGTGGACGCGGCTGGAGAGGAGGGCGCCGAGGCCGTCGGCGCGGCGCATGGCGTCGAGCTTCAAGGCGCGGGAGCGGAGGGCCCAGGCCGAGACCGGGCCGGGGGTGCCGGCGGCGAGGGCGTCGAGCGGGCCGCCGGCGTCGGCGTCGATGGGGGTGTCGTCGGGGACGGCCAGCAGGGCCGGGTCGCGGCCGGAGACCATGGTGATGCCGTCGCGGCCGGCGAAGCGGACGGCGAGGCGGCGGCCGTCGTCGGCGGTCTCGATAACGACGCCGACGCCCCAGGCGCGCTGGGCGCGGTGGACGATCTTCTGGCCTTGCTTGAATGCCATTTTGGCCGGTTGGTACCACCTGCGGCGTGATCCGACAAGGAAGCGAGAAGGGCCGTGGCGGGGCGTGCCCCCGGTGGCGTCCCGACGTTGACAGGGGGGTACCCTGCGGGCTAGATACGGACCCGCTTTCGCTCTGGGCGGATAGCTCAGGGGTAGAGCGGCGCCTTTACAAGGCGCGGGTCGCAGGTTCGAAACCTGCTCCGCCCACTACTCTTTCTGGGGTGTTAGTTAAGTCGGTTATAACGCCAGCCTGTCACGCTGGAGGCCGCGGGTTCGAGCCCCGCACACCCCGCCACTCTGAAGCCCCGTAACCTGTGAAGGTTGCGGGGTTTCTTTTTGCGGCGCCGCCGAGCCGGCCTCACTTGCTATCCTGTTGCTATTCTCGGTTCCGGCGACCGGTCGCAGGACGACCACCTCGCCAGCCTTCACGTCCACCCTCACGCCTTCAGGCCGCGCCCAGGGCTCCGGTGATTCCGGTGATAAGTGGGCCCAAGCTGGTCGGTGGTGACAATCCGCAAGCTCACCGCCGGCTCCGCCATCGGCGGCGCTGGCGTGGCTAAGGCCAAGGAGTTCA